>JACMLD010000412.1 GCA_014379785.1 Chitinophagaceae bacterium | reverse complement strand
TGAAAGATCCGGTAAAAGCCGCTCTGCCCATCATAGCGCTCACCGCGAATGCGCTAAAGGGCGACAGTGAGAAGTATCTCGCTGCCGGGATGACCGACTATCTTTCAAAACCATTTACCGAGGAGAACCTTTTTACGGTTATAAAACGCAACTTAAAAACAGATAATATGAATAGCAATTCCTTTGGTCCGGCAGCTCAGGCGGCATCGGCTGCTAACGGTAGCTCAACCGCAGCATTGTACGATCTTACCATGGTAAGGTCAGTCTCGGGAGGAGATGAATCATTTTTGAAGAAAATGGTCGAACTTTTTATTGAGACCGTCCCACCTGGTGTCAATGATCTCAAGCAGGCAACTGTTTCAGAGGAATGGGACAAGGTGGGGAAACAGGCACACAAGCTGAAGTCGACCATCGATTCAATGGGTATTGAAAGCCTCAAACAGGACATAAGGACCGTGGAAGCGAATGGCAAGCATCAGCTGAACACAGAAGTTATCCCCGGTCTGGTGAATCGGGTAGACAATGTACTGGCACAGGTGATTGATGCCCTGAAAAAAGATTTTTCGTTGTAAAGTCCTGATTTGCGACGCATTTCCTGAAATGGGAATTAAATTTTCGTGTAAACTAGGTAGATATATTGATTGACAATATGTTAAGGGCTGTTTAATTTTGGCGTCATTGTTGGCACATATCTTATATAACCACAGTCTTATGCAAGTCAGACAAGCGAAAATATTTGTAGTCGAAGACAATCCGGTGTTCCAGACACTTGTGCACCGTCAGCTCGAGACTATCAGCCAGGATGTAAGAATCTTCAGCAAAGGCGAGCAGTTTTTGGCTGAGCTGAATGATGAGGTTGATATCATTGTGCTGGACTATCATCTGGAAGGGACAATGACTGGCTATGATGTGCTGAAGGCGCTGAAGGGTATGGAGAATTCGCCGCCGGTGATATTCTTTTCCGCAAATCTTGAGTTGACAATTACCTCGTCTATTCTCAAACTCGGGGTAGCAGAATACATTGAAAAAAGCATTTTTACATTGGCCCGTTTAAAGGATTGTGTGACCAAAGTGTTGAAGAGTTCGATGGGTGCGAGTCTGGTTCTTTAGCAGGGTTGTTGAGGCGTTGAGAGCGTATCGGGTTGATTTGTTGATCTGTTGATTTGTTGACTTGTTGGGTGCCGTCATGTCGAGCGTAGCCGAGACATCCCCAGCCGACCGGAGTTGGGATTAACGGCAGGAGGTTTCTCCACCCACTTCGCTTCGCGAAGGGAGTCGAAATGACGCACCGAACCTTTCCATCTCTCCCGCGTTTTATATGCATGGCCATTCACACCCTGCAAAAAATTCAAATCATTCCGGCGCCCATTCAAACCGTATGGGATTTTTTTGCTACTCCCATTAATCTTGCTGCAATTACTCCAAAAAATCTAAGGTTTAAGATTCTCACGCCACAGCCCATTGCGTCTATGCATGAGGGTCAGATACTCGAATACAATGTGTATCCGTTCCTGGGCATTCCGCTCTATTGGAAAACCATTATCCGCGATGTTGATTTTCAAAAACGTTTCGCTGATGAGCAGGTCAAGGGTCCATACAAAAAATGGTATCATGAGCACTTGTTCAGGTCCGTTGACCAGGGAACGGAGATGACAGATAACCTTTCTTACGAGCTGCCGCTCGGCGTCGTGGGAGAAATCGCCCATGGACTTTTAGTAAAAAATCAGGTCAGAGAGATTTTTGATTTTCGTTACGACGTGATCGCGAAATTCAAGTGGTAAGCTGAAAATAAAAATAAATTTGCGTAGCTAAATAACTACATATATATTTGTAGTCAAATAGCTACGCAATGAATTTAAGACGCGACGTATTTCAGGCCATCTCCGACCCCACCCGGAGAGCCATCCTCATGCTGGTTGCTTCCCACGCACTCACTGCAGGAGCAATAGCGGCTAACTTCGACACCGCCAGGCCCACGGTTTCAAAACACCTGCAAATTCTTACCGAATGCGAATTGCTGAAGCAAAACCAGAACGGAAGAGAAATTTATTACCATATCAATGCAAAGAAAATGAAGGAGGTCGCCGACTTTATCGAGCCTTTCCGCAATATGTGGGACGACAGGTTTAACAAACTCGAAGACGTCATGAAAAAGTACAAATCCAAAAAACAATAATCATGGAACGTAAAACAAAAGTCAATGCCGAAGAAGGCAAACAGGATTTAGTGATTACGAGGGAATTTGATTTGCCACTTGAATTGCTGTTTAAGGCATATGAGGAGCCCGAGTTTCTCGAGCAGTGGATGGGTACCAAAGTACTGAAGCTTGAAAACAGAATGCATGGCGGATACCATTTCGAAACCAGTGACCCCAAAGGAAATGTAGTATTCAAGGCGAATGGCGTCATTCATGAGTTTAGCCGCAACCAGAGAATCGTGCGCACCTTTGAAATGGAGAATACGCCTTTTCCGGTCCAGCTTGAGTTCCTGGAATTTGAAAAACTTACAGATGAAACCAGCAAACTCACCATGCATATAATATACAAATCGGTGGCGGACAGGGAGCAGATACTCAGAATGCCTTTCGCACAAGGCATCAATATGGCGCACAACCGTCTGCAGGAAGTTCTTCTCACATTAAAGTAAACTGCATGACAAAGAGAAATAAAATCATCTATTGGATCGCCACAGCGTGGCTCGCGCTGGGCATGCTTTCCACCGGTATTGTTCAGTTGCTCAGATGGAAGGATGAAACGGATATGATGACGCACCTCGGCTATCCGCTCTACCTGCTGACCATACTCGGTTTGCTCAAAATTGTCGGAGTTGTCGCTATACTCGTTCCTAAGTTTCCTTTGCTAAAGGAATGGGCCTATGCCGGTTTTTTTTTCTCGATGGCCGGAGCGGTGGTTTCGCATATTATAATGGGGGATGAAGCGGGAAAAATATTTCCAGCTTTGTTACTTTTGATATTGACCGTTGTGTCCTGGTACTTCAGGCCTGTTGACAGAAAACCCATTTTGGCTCATTTATAAGATAATTAAAATGAAAAAGGAATTGGCGTCAAAGCAATCTGCAGAATTGCTCAAAATCCTGAAGGACCGTTTCGAAAAAAACATGGGAAGGCACAAAGGACTTGAATGGACAAAAATTCAGGCAAAGCTTGAAGGCAGTCCGCAAAAAATCTGGTCGCTCGATCAAATGGAAGCAAGCGGCGGAGAACCCGATGTTGTAGGTCATGATAAAAAAACGGGCGAGTTTATTTTTTTCGATTGTGCTGCGGAAAGTCCAAAGGGTCGCAGGAGTATTTGCTATGATCACCAGGCATTGGAATCGCGAAAGGAGCACAAGCCCGGCCACAGTGCGATTGAAATGGCTTCGGAGATGGGCATACAATTGCTGACCGAAGAGCAATACCGTGATCTGCAGAAGCTGGGAAACTTTGACACCAAAACCTCGAGCTGGATTGCTACTCCTGCGGAGATTAGAAAACTGGGTGGCGCACTTTTTTGCGATCGTCGCTACAATACAATTTTTCTTTATCACAATGGTGCCGAATCATATTATGCCGCCAGGGCCTTCCGAGGTTCTTTAAAAGTCTGAAACCACATCTATGAACAGCAGAGATTTGAATCCGAAAGTTGACTTTTATTTTTCAAAATCCGACCGCTGGCACACAGCGCTGCTGGCATTGCGATCGATAATTCTGGAGTGCGGCCTCACAGAGGAATTAAAATGGGGTGTGCCGTGCTACACGCTACAGAAAAAAGGGATTGTTTTGATACATGAGTTCAAACAGTATTGTGCGGTTTTGTTTTTCAAAGGTGCATTGTTGAAAGACGAAAAAAAGATTCTCATTCAGCAAACGAAAAACGTGCAGGCAGCCCGTCAGCTTCGCTTTTCAACTGCTGAAGAGATAAAGAAAATAAAACCAATACTCAAAGCATATATCTATGAAGCCATTGAGATAGAGAAGGCAGGATTAAAGATCAAGTT
>JACMLD010000411.1 GCA_014379785.1 Chitinophagaceae bacterium | reverse complement strand
GTATTTCTACACACAGGGCGGCGGGAGCGCGTTCAATATGTATCTGATTTGCATGGGACTTGGATTCGGGGCCGGTATATCTGTTTTATACATCACCATGAGCGCTGAACAGTTTGGTACGAATATGAGGGCGACCGCGGCAATTTCGATTCCAAATCTTGTTCGCGGATTTCTTCCATTGATCATTATTCTCTTCAAGTTTCTTCGTGGGCCGGAGGTTTTTAACAGCTATGTTACCGGCGCATGGATCACGGGGCTTGTGGTGATAATCATCGGGTTTGTATCGGTGCTGTATACAAGGGAAACTTTTGCGAAGGATTTGGATTTTGTGGAGGAATGATCTCGGGTCATTCCGACCGACATCGAGCGCAGCGAGAGGGAGTGGAGGAATCCCCTACCGATTGGCAGGCACTCAACTCCGGCCGGTCGGGGACCCCTCGACTTTGCTCGGGGTGACCGTCACCAAACAAACCAACAAATCAAGTGATCACCTACTCCGCCCTCAAACTCCTCGCGGGATTTGAAAGCGCCGCCTTCCACACCCTTATACTCAAAGTCAGCAGGGCAAAGGTCAATATCAGGCAGGCTGTCGCCGCAAATACCCACCAGCTCATGGTTGTCCGGAAAGCAAATCCTCCGAGCCAGTGATGCATGGCCCAGGCAGCTACAGGAGCGGCGATCACAAATGCCAGCAAAACCAACTTTACAAAATCACCTGACAGAGTAGACACGATCTGAATGACCGAAGCACCAAGAATTTTTCTTACACCAATTTCTTTGGTTCTTCTATTGGTGGTGTAAATAACCAATCCGAGCAGACCGAGACAACTTATCAATATCATCAGCCCGGTGGCCCATACGAGTAGTCTGGACAGGTCCCTGTCCTGTTTGTAAAATCCTGCAACGGTTTCATCTACAAACGCAAATTCAAAATCCCTGTCAGGATGAACAGCCTTGTAAGCCTCACCCATCCTTGCGACTGCTTTTTTGTATTGCGCCAGACCCGGCCCGGCCGAATTTAACCGGATATGCAAAGTTGAACCGGTCCCACCCGCAAACACCAGCGGATCAACCGGAGATCGCATGGACTGCGCATGAAAATCCTTCATGACTCCAACAATCGGGAGGTTCTCGCCATTAAAAATCAATTCCTTGTTTATGGCATCTCCCGGTTTTTCGAAACCAAGCAACTTTGCATATGTCTCGTTTATCAGAAATTCACTAAAACGGTCACTGTTCCTGGGATTTCTTCCGGCAACCAGCTGCAGGTCATAAACCTTTAAATAATTGGTATCGCCAAAACGAAGCTGCACATTTGCTTTGAGATCCTCCTTTCCCTTGTATTGCACATTGGCAAATGCGACACCTCCATCCGCCGGACTCATAAATCCAGAACTCACCATCTCTACTTCCGAAATCGCTCTCAGATCATTTATCAATTTGTCTCTTCTGACATTCGATGTGTCATGGGGCAGTCCAATCGTAATAATGGCATCCTTTCTGAAACCAAGGTCCGAATTGATTGAGTAACTGATTTGTTTACTCACCAGCAGTGTGGCAATGATAAAAAACTGGGCTATGACAAACTGGGTGACTGTAAGACTTTTTCTAACCCAGGAACTGCGGGTGCCATTGGCAGAAAGAAAAGATTGGTTTTTTAAAACCCTCACAGGATTGAAGCCCGACAAAACGAGCGCCGGATAGATACCGGATAAAAAACTCACCGCAAGACTGAGCAACACCATAAAAACCAGCAGCGACGGCTGCTTTAAAAAATTCATCTCAACGCCCTCCGGAATAAAGCCGGAAAAAACGCTGAGAAGAAATGGGGTCAGTAACAATGAAAAAACAGTTGCAAGCAATGTTATCACCAAAGTTTCAGATAGAAATTGGCTTACCAGCTGTGCCCTTGAACTTCCCATGGTCTTTCTTATTCCAATCTCCTTCGCACGCTGTGCTCCCTGCGCTGTTGCCAGATTAATAAAATTGATGCATCCAAGCAGCAGGAGAAAACCCGCTACCGCCAGAAGTCCATACATCGCTCTCCGATCCGCTACCCTTGCTCCAATGGCAGGATAACTTGCATTGAAGTGTATGTCTGACAATGGCTGCAACCTGAACTTTATGGATGTGATAAAATCAGACTTATTTTCTTTCGTATATTTTTTATACATCGCCTTTATCTGCGATTCAATATCTGCAGTCTTCTTTCCATCCGCAATCCTTACATACAATTGTGCATATGCCATCCAATCGTCCCAAACCGTCATCATAAAATTCTTTTGCAAGCCAGTTTCTGATATGGTCGCGATGGTGATAAACTCTTCGCCGTTGAAAACAGTTTTTTCATTGAGATCGGCAACAACCCCGACAACAGTTGTGCGCAGGTCCTTATTGTACACTATTTCACCGCCAATCATTTCGGAAGGCTCTATTCCCGGAAAGTATTTTCTCGCGCGGGGCTCGGTGAGAACCACCCCAAAGGGTTCTTTCATCGATGGGTTGCCCGCGAGCCATTTGTATTTTATCATGCTGAAGTAATCAGCGTCGGCAAAAACGATATTCTGTTGCTTTTTAAACACAGCTGGTTCATCGTTCTTTGATCTGACAACACTCACATGCGCACTTGCATCTCCCTGAAACCGGAAGATAGGCACCGTTTTTTCAACACCTGTAATTTCTCTGCGAACGGCTTCACCAAGCGGCGCGGGGACAGCGGAGGTTTTGCCGGATGAATTGCCGATGTCGATGTCCATCACAACCCTGTAAATATTTTCCCTCTTTTCTTCAAACCGATCAAAACTGTATTCATGATAAACGATCAGGAAAATCACCAGTGAAGCGCTGATACCAATAGAAAGGCCGAGTATATGAATGAATGAAAAAGATTTGTTGCGGAGAAAATTTCGAAAAGCAGTTATGAAATAGTTCTTATACATCAGGACGGTTTTAGTATAAGCAGCACAGTCGGTGCCCTTTTTTTAAGTAGCTATGTTTCAGTGAATTGACAACCGGGTCTTAGAATCAGACTGTCCGGTTATGTTACAAAAGGTGTCCGCTTCTGCCGGCGCCTATGGTCTTACCGCCTTTGAGTTGTTTCTCAGCTGCTCTCTCGCCTGGCTAAACCAGGAGCTATTGTGACGGCGTTCACGCGGTGTGAGATGAACCGAATCTTCCAGCATCCCGGCAAAAAGTTGCCTTGCCTCTTCATGTCTGCCTTCCCTTTGCAGGAAAAGGCCAAATTCAAAACGGGACTCGTAATTGGAATATCGGGCCTTCATCATCAAAAACTGTTTTTCTGCTTCGTCCTTCTTTCCCTCGTATCCAAGAGCCACCGCATACAGGACGTGATATTTCGATCTTTGAAAATGAGGCAACTGATAAAGCTTTCTGGCAAGCACAATCACCTTGTCATAATGCTGAAGCACCGAATAACATACAATCAACTGTTGCATCACATGCTCATTTTCGGTGAAGTTGCCGGACATACTGGACTCGTACAAATCAACCGCCTTCTGAACCCTGCCCAGCCTCAGGTATTCGTCTGCCAGCATCACCCGGTTGTTGAAAGTGTCGGAAAACCGCAGATTTTCTTCCAGCTTTCTCGTCCGTCCTCCCGGATTCACGACAGTGCCAAGTCCGGCTCCCAGGTTTTGGATATCATTGGAGTGAAGCATTTCGCTGAATATATATATCAGAGAGCCGATGAAAGGCAGAAAGATAATCAGCCAGATCCATTTTGCCTGGGTGCCGCGACGGAAAGTGTGGATCGCACAGAAAGCCTG
>JACMLD010000410.1 GCA_014379785.1 Chitinophagaceae bacterium | reverse complement strand
CTGAAGCTTATGGTGTGTATCCCGGTGGTCAAAACGGAAACCCCGGCAGCAAATACTACGACAACTTTATCGACAACTGGGCCGAGGGTAAATATTTTCCTTTATGGGTGATGAAAAAAGAAGAAGTCGCCGACAAAAAAGTGAAGTTTAAAATGACATTTTCAAAATTGAACTAAACGCAATACATGAAATTTATCGTATCATTTTTGCTGATCGGATTACTCAGTCTCGTGGGCTGTCTTTACCTGCCATGGTGGAGTATAGCAGTCGCCGCCTTTATCGTCACACTGGTCATTCACCAAAGACCACTGAAAGCTTTCATTACAGGCTTTCTCGCATTGCTCTTGCTCTGGGGCGGCCTGGCCTGGTGGATAAGCAGCAACAATGAACACTTGCTGGCCCACAAGGTCTCGGTAGTGATGTTAAAAACAGACAGTCCTTTTATTCTTATACTTGTCACCGCGCTCATCGGCGCAATAACGGCTGGACTTGCCGCACTGTCCGCCAGTTTTCTGAGAAGTGCAAATCACAAATGATTTCAATGAGACCAATCCTTATCCTTGCTTTCTTCCTTTTATTCAGCACTACTATTTTTGCAGGCCGCATCAGCGGCATCGTTACGGACGAAAAAGGCAGTCCGCTTCCATATGCGTCGGTCATGGTGAAAGGTTCACCAAAAGGCACCACCGCCAACAATGAGGGCCGCTACTTTATTGAACTTCCCTCAGGCAGCTTTGTCCTGGTAGCACAATATGTAGGCTACGCACAGCAGGATAAATCCATTACCATCACCGACCAGCCGGATATTGTGAATTTTCAACTCAGCCTTCAGCAGCTGTCACTGGCAGAAGTAGTGGTGCGGCCCGGTGCCGAGGACCCCGCATATGAAATCATACGCAACGCGATTAAAAAAAGACCCTACTATCTCAATCAACTTGATAAATTTCAGTGCGAAGTATATATCAAAGGTCAGTTGCAACTGAGAAATTATCCAAAGAAAATCCTTGGACAGACAGTGGATTTTGAAGATGGCGATACCAGTAAGAAAAAAATGGTTTATCTCTCAGAAACCGTAGCCACTTATTCGGTGCAAAAGCCAAACAAAACAAAAATAGAAGTACTCAGCACCAAGGTCAGCGGAGAGCGCGATGGCTTTGGCCTCAGCCAGCCACAGATCGTTTCTTTTTATGAAAACAATATTTCCATCGGCCGCAACCTGAATGCCCGTGGCTTCGTGTCGCCGATTGCCAATGGCGCAATCCACTTCTATAAATACAAATACGAGGGCAGTTTTTACGAGGATGGCAAAGAAATCAATAAAATACGTGTCATTCCCCGCAGAAAATATGAGCCGCTTTTTAGCGGAACCATCAACATCATAGAAGGGGACTGGAGAATACACAGTCTTCAACTGCAATTGCTCAAAGAATCTCAGATGCAGTTTCTCGATACGCTGAGAATAGAACAGCTCTATGTGCCACTCGAAAAAGATGTCTGGGTGATAAAATCCCAGGTCGTCTATCCCGCTGCCAAATTTTTTGGTTTTGATGGCTATGGAAGTTTTGTAAATATTTATTCCAAGTTTGACGTCAACCCTCCATTCGAGCCAGGGTTTTTCAACAATACTTTCCTGAAGTTTTACGACAGTTCAAATAAAAAGTCCGCACAGTATTGGGACACCATCAGACCACTGCCCCTGCAGACCGAAGAGATCACCGACTACCGGAAAAAAGACAGCCTCGAACAGGCAAGGAAAGACCCGCGATACCTGGATTCGCTCGACAGAAAACGAAACAAGATCAGCATTGGCGGAATCTTACTGTTTGGTGAAAATTTCAGCAGGGCAAAAAAGCGCGAGTTTTACAGTATCAATCCTTTGATACAATCGGTCGGATACAATACCGTAGAAGGGTGGAACCTGAACCTGCGCGGCTCATATTCCAAAAGGCTGGACACAACAAATGGCAGGAACAATATTTTTATCAGTCCATGGCTTCGCTATGGATTCAGCAATCATCACTTCAACGCATCGGTAAGCGCCGGATATAACTACGGAAAAAAATACCGTTCGTTTGCAGGTGTCTCGTTCGGCAAAAGAACCTACCAGTTCAACAATCAGAATCCGATCACATCCTTTGACAACACTATCACAACGCTGTTTTTTGAAAGAAACTACATGAAACTATACGAAGCCTGGTTTGGAAGAGTAAACTTTTCAAAAGGTCTTGGCGGAGGAGTAAATATATCCGGAGGGATCAACTGGCAGGACCGGCTGCCGCTGGAAAATTCTACTGAATGGACGATAAAAGACTACAAAAGAAAAGTTTTCTCGCCAAATTTTCCGATTGAACTGTCGCCAAATAATTTTAAAAGACACCAGGCCTTTATAATAAACGCCGGCATCAGCTGGAGGCCAGGCACACGTTACATAGAATATCCGGAGAGAACCGTAAATGTCGGATCAAGATATCCCACTTTTACACTCAACTATACCCAGGCAATAAATAATATTTTTGGGGCCGACCTTAGCTATGCGAAATACAGGTTTGGTGTGAGTGACGCACTTAATTTAAAATTAGGAGGCACCTTCCGTTACAATTTTTCAGCTGGCGGTTTCCTTTTCAAAGACAGCGTAGAATTGCCAGACTATACCCATTTCTCCGGGAACCAGATCCTACTGGCAACAGATTACCTCAGTGGATTTCAGCTGTTGCCTTATTACAAATACAGCAATACCAAGAGCTTTTACCTGGAGGGTCATGCCGAACATCATTTCAACGGCTTGCTGACGAACAAGATTCCGCTGTTCCGTAAACTCAACTGGCACCTGGTGGGCGGGGCCAATAGTTTTTATCTCGACAAAAACCAACATTACACGGAGGTGTTCGTAGGGTTTGAAAACATTTTCAGGATCATCCGGTTCGACTGGATATGGAGTTTTGAGAAAGGTCATCCTGCCAATACAGGCTTCAGAATCAGTATTGGAGGTCTCTCCAGAGGCGGATCCGGTGATTGATTCGGTTGTTTATTTTTTGCATATTAACTTTGCAGCATGGCAGTTTTACACAACCGTGTTTCGCAAAAGGAGCTGAAGCAAAAACTGATGGAGGAAGTGGAGCCGAGGACTACGGTGTCGTTTTACAGATATTTTCACATTGCTGAACCCGGTGCTTTCCGGGACGAACTGTACACCCGGCTGAACGCACTCAAGGTATTCGGGCGAATCTATATTGCCCACGAAGGAATCAACGCGCAGATAAGCGTTCCACAATCAATTTTCCCGGCTTTTTCGGAATATATAAACAGCATGGAGCCGCTCAATGGCATCCGGTTGAACATTGCCGTGGACGACGATGGCAAATCATTCTGGGTACTGAAGATAAAAGTGAGGGACAAAATCGTTGCGGATGGCATTGCGGATCCGGAATTTGACATGCAAAACAGGGGGCGCTATGTAAATGCGCAGCAGATGAATGAGCTGATGGAAGATCCGGAGACAGTTGTGATTGACATGCGAAACCACTATGAATTTGAAGTGGGTCATTTTGAGCAGGCAATTGAAATACCCAGTGATACTTTTCGCGAACAGCTGCCGATGGCGGTTGATCTCATGCAGAAGAGGAAAGAAAAAAACATCATCATGTACTGTACCGGTGGCATCCGTTGCGAGAAGGCCAGTGCGTATATGTTGCACAATGGTTTCAAAAATGTTTTTCATCTCGAAGGCGGCATCATCAACTATGCGCAGCAGGTAAAAGAAAAAGGTCTGGAAAGCCGTTTTATCGGTAAGAACTTTGTATTCGATAACCGGTTGGGCGAAAGAATTACTGATGATATCATTGCGCGCTGCCACCAGTGCGGCGAGCCGGCAGATACGCATACCAACTGCCTCAACAGCGGGTGCCACCTGCTTTTCATCCAATGTTCCCAATGTGCTGAGAAATACGATGGATGCTGCAGTGTAGCGTGTCAGACAATTTATAAAATGCCGATTGAGGATCAGAAAAAGCTCCGCCAGGGAGCCGACAAAGGTCGCAACATTTTTAATAAGTCACGTGCAAGACTCCGGCGCGACAGGAGTTTTCCGGAGACTAATCAATCCATTTGATGCAGACAGGCTTTCCAACGTTGATGCGGTTACCCGTGTCCGCTAGTAACCCGGTTTTGAGATCGCGTTTAAAAATGACGATGTCGTCTGAATTCTGATTGGCAACCAGCAAAAATTTTCCGGTGGGATCGAAGTTAAAATTCCTCGGCGTTTTTCCTTTTGTTGACTCATGACCGGCGAGTGTCAGTCTGCCGTCTTTTGCTATACGGTAGATGACGATCGTGTTCGATGTGCCACGGTTGGAGGCATAAAGAAATTTTCCGTCAGGCGAAACATGAATGTCTGCTGAACCAATCTCTCCTTTGAAGTCTTTTGGCAGCATGCCAATAGTCTGCAGCAGTCGCAGCGTACCTGCACTGTATTTGTAGGCTGAAACCATTCCTTTCATTTCGTTGACCAGGTAAGCAAATTTTCCATTCGGATGAAAGTCGAAGTGCCTTGGCCCTGCACCCGGTGCGGTAGGAGTAAAGGGCTCAGCTGCTGGTTTCACGGTTCCTGATTGACTATCAAAACTGTATGTCATCACCTTATCGATGCCAAGGTCGGGCACAAAAAGGTATTTTTCATCCGGCGAGAATACTGTTGAATGAACATGTGCTTTCTCCTGCCGTGATGCATCAGGTCCTGAGCCAGTGTGTTGTATGGTTTGCACGGGTTTCCCGAGGATGCCGTCAGAGAAGGGCAGTACAGAAAAACTTCCGCCTGAATAATTTCCCGCAATGACCCATTTGCCTGTCTTGTCGATGTTTACATAGCAGGGGTGATCACCTCCTGATGGCTGGCTGCTGATGAAACTGAGCTTGCCCAAGGATTTGTCGAAAGAATAAGCTGCTATCTCTCCGGGTTTTTTTGGACCACCCAATTCATTCACGGCAAAAACATATTTCTTATCAGGAGAGACAACCAGGTAGGAAGGGTCGTTTCCCTGGACTTCCGATACATAGCTGCTTTGGCCGGTTTTTGTGTCGAAACGATAAACATATATTCCTTTGCTCTTGTCGTTATTGCTGGTGTAAGTGCCTATCAGCATATAGGGACCCGATTGCGCAGTGACGAGCAGCGTGCCGATTGAAAAACCAAAAATCAGAAGAAGTTTTTTCATGTTGGTGTCAGTTGAGATATCGCTCATTGATGATATCTATATGGTGAGTGGCATGACCTGCCACAACGTAACCAAGAGCTAGCACATTTATTTGAATTCCGCCGGCTGTACCAGTCGCCAGCAGCTCTCCTTCGCCGAGAGAGGCAAAAAAGGATTCTGTCGATGCCCTCAGTGCTTCAAATTCTTCCACCTGATCTTTCCATTTTCTTTCGAGAAAATTGGCATGCACAGCCCAGCTGTTTTCGTCAAAAGAGGGCAGGAGGCTGCTGTCTTTTCTTGCAAAGGTCAATGCCCTGTAAACAAAAACACGCTCTGCATCAATGATATGCTGCAAAATTTCTGCAATGGTCCATTTGCCATTGTCGTATGCAAATTTTCTTTTCTTGCGGGGTAGTGATTTGAGCAATTTCCTGATGGCTTTGCTGTTGTGCCGAATGGATTTTAGGACATCCGAGTCATCGGCCTTCTGAATGTATCGCTGAAAATTTTCGGACGCAATAGCTTCTTTTTTAGAAAGCATATTATCTTTTTGTAAATCTAAAAAGAAAGCCCCGATATGGGGCCTTCGTTTTCTAATTATTTATTAGCCTTTTTTATTTTTTAGTGTCGACTTCGGAAGCTTTTCTGATTTTTTTTCAGGCTTCATCGTTGCTGCGAGTTTTGCAGCCTCGAAGGCATTCAGCAGACCGCCGGTCCGGCTGATATCGGCCAGGTCAACTTCCTCAGCGCTGCCGGGTTTCTTAACCTTGATGTCGGGATGGACTGAGGACTTTTCAATGGCCGTTTTTAATTGCTGAACTGAAAGTTCTGGAAAGTACGAAAGAAGAAAGGCTGCAGTTCCCGCAACAACGGGTGATGCCATACTGGTTCCCTGTGCGTTGCCATAAGTATTGCCGCCCGGAACCGAAGAATAAATTTTCACGCCTGGCGCAAAAACATCCACCTGATCTTTTCCGTAGTTGGAGAACATGGCAGTAATGCCGCCTTCTTTTGGATCACCACTTGCGCCCACTGTTATCCAATTGGATGCGGGAGATTTTTGTGTTCTAAGCACAGCATTCGGGAAATTGTCAACGCTGTCAACGTTCTGCGCATCATTGCCTGCTGCATGGACGAGCAAAACGCCTTTGCTTTCTGCATATTTTACTGCATCGTCCACCCATTTTTTCTCAGGAGAAAAACTTTTTCCAAAGCTCATGTTTACAACTCTTGCGCCATTGTCAACCGCATAACGGATTGCAAGGGCAATGTCTTTATCGTGTTCGTCGCCATCGGGCACTGCACGCAGCATCATGATTCTTACATTATCCGCTATTCCATCAATTCCTTTTCCGTTGTTACGCGCCGCACCAATGATTCCGGAAACGTGCGTCCCGTGAAATGGAGTGCCCGCCATAATATCAGAGTTTCCGTAATTGCGATCATTGATATCTGCTTCGTTGTCTTTTGTAATTTCTCCGCGATAATCCTGTGGTTCCTGTCCGGCTGCCTGCTTTTTCTTTTCTTCACCCTCCAGGTATTCAACGGTTTCTTTGAAGCCCTCCACCAGTTCACGGTTGTTTGACTCCATCAGTTTATTTGCCTTGAAAATATAAAGCATGGCCGCTTTGGCCTTTTTTTCTTCCGGAGTTTTGGGAATGAACTGTTCGAGGTCATTGCCTGTGAAGGTGTCTTTCGCGAGGCCTTTACAAAGAATGCT
This sequence comes from Chitinophagaceae bacterium, assembly GCA_014379785.1. GTDB lineage: Bacteria > Bacteroidota > Bacteroidia > Chitinophagales > Chitinophagaceae > JACMLD01. The sequence continues at coordinate 408 of JACMLD010000410.1, read as the reverse complement.
GTCAGCTATTATTGTACCGTCCAATGCCCTTTTCATCTGCACCATATCTACTTCGTCACCGTTTGATGACGCATCGCCCTCAATACGTTCTTTTGATTTCAGCCACATATTGTACTGCGCCTTTTCTTCGGCAGACAGTTTGGTGCTGTCAACCTGCTGGCCGCCATATATCTTTTTAAACCGGTGATAAACTCTTGCGCCTTCATAGCTGTCCTGCTTCACGTTTCTTCCATCTTTGCCGCCGAGAAAATTCCAGCCATGTAAGTCATCTGTATAACCATTCTTGTCGTCGTCAATCCCGTTTCCTGGAATTTCCTTCGGATTTGTCCAGAGAATAGGTTTCAAATCTTCATGCAGGGTGTCGATGCCGCTGTCAATCACAGCCACAATAACAGTATTGCTCTTGAG
>JACMLD010000409.1 GCA_014379785.1 Chitinophagaceae bacterium | reverse complement strand
TCGAAGACATCCGGTCGGCGCTGGCATCTTTTATCCCGTCTTCAAATCAGACGCCGGGTCGCTTGAATTTTTTCCATTTCCGGCAGTTTACGATGCTGGCAGATTTTGCACACAATCCGCATGGGCTGAGATTGCTTGTTGATTTTATTTCGAAGCTGGACTATCCGTATAAAGTGGGGGTTATTTCGGGTACTGGTGACCGGAGAGATGATGATATTCGTGAGCTCGCAAGAATTTCTGCCAATTTCTTTGATGAAATTATCATCAGGTGCGATAAAAACCTTCGGGGCCGGAGTGCAGAGGAAATCATTGGACTGTTGGAGGAAGGAATTGCTGAAGTAAAGCCTGATATGCCTGTGCTGGTGATCCAGAATGAAAATGAGGCGCTTGAATATGTGTATAAAAACTACAAACCCGGCGCATTATATACGGTGCTTTGCGATGTGGTTTCCGGTGCGCTGGATAAAATAAAGGAATTGAAGGAAAGGGATGAAAAATCCGCTGTTTCCGGGCCAAGGCATCTGTGATTTTGTTGAGATTCCATTTGGGTTTAATAGAATCAACCCTTATTTTTGCAATCCATTTATGGATTGGCCTGTAGTATAATGGTAGTACAACTGGTTTTGGTCCAGTTTGTCGAGGTTCGAATCCTTGCAGGCCAACGAAAAAGGGGAAATGTCACAACATTTCCCCTTTTTTATTGAGTGTTCACCAGAATACCGTTCTAATAAAGTGGGCCACCACGGAAGTATATTGCTTTCTGCGCAATGAGGTCGGCATCGGCAGCCGCAATTTTTCGGTTGAGATCAGCCAGCACTTTGTTTTTCTCGTTTTCGATGTTGAATAATACGTCCTCGTTTACCTGGCTTGCATTGGTACCCGTGAGCTGTGCCGCCCAGAATGTAGGGGATTTGAAATTTAATGCACTTTGCACAATGGCTTTTAAGTAAAGGGATTTTGTATCGTCGTCGGCTTTTACTTCTGAAAAAATATCAGCTGCTTTTTCAACAAGTGGCTTGTATGCGAAACCGAGCACTTCTTTTCCGAGCGCTTTATTGGCTTTTTCGGCGAGCGCTCCACTCAACTTCATGGCCGTCATGCCCTTTTTTACAATACCGAATAAACTGCCGAAAATATCTGCAACTGCCAATCCCACATCAACCTTTTCATTTACTGATGTAAACCTGCGTTGTTCGTTTCTCCAACCGTTCCTGATGTCTTCATTCATCTTCAGATAATCTTCACGCAGTTTCACTAAAGCATCATATTTGGTTTGGGCGGCCTTTACAGGATTGTCGGGAATATAGATTTTGTCATTGACTTTGATACTGTTTGCGCTGGGCCGGATAGTTCGGAGCGAACTATTGCATGCGGCGCTGTAAATCCATTTGCCGGACGGCAAAGAGTATTGTCTGGCAATCGCATCGAGTGTCTCGCCTTTGCGGACTGTATGCTGGAACATATTGGGGGGGTTAGGGTTTATTGTTGCTTTAAGTTACTTAAAAAGCAAGCTCCAAAACCAAAAACTACATTAAATGCTGCAGCATAAATCCTTTAACGCCTGAAAACGCTCTCCAGGAACACCTTCATATCCTCCCATGATTTCTTGTCTGCGGCCGCGTTGTACGCGATGGGCATACTGAACTTTTTGGCAGTTTCATCAGCCGCAGGATTAGTAAATGCGTGTGTTGCACTGTCGTATCTGATGATTTTGTAGTCTGCGTTTATACTGTCCATTTGTTTTTTAAAACCAGACACCTGTGCTTCCGGTACAAAGCTGTCGGCGTTGCCGTGACAAACCAGCACTTTTGCACGGAGTAATTTTTTGTCGGGCTGAACCCCTTCGAGTCCACCGTGAAAACTCACGACTCCACCCAGGTTTGAACCTAATTTTGCCGCGTTTAATACCATTGAACCTCCGAAGCAATAGCCGATGGCGGCTGTTTTTGACGAATCCGCCTGGGCATAGGTAAGCGCTTTGGCAAGCGCAGCATTCAGCCGTGACTGGGCGAGCTTTGGATTCTGATAAAATGGACCTGCAAGTGCCATTGCTTCCTGTGGATTGGCGGCAATCTTTCCGTTGCCGTAAACATCCACCGCGATGGCAAAATATCCCAGTTCCGCCAGTTGCCTTACCCTGCTTTTTGTGTAGTCATTCACCCCCCACCATTCCGGGACAACGAGGATAACGGGTCTTTTCACGGTATCTGACGAATCGTAAGCCACAAAACCTATCAGGTTGGTTGTATCAGATGTATAGGTTACCGTCTGCTCGATAATTGCCATTGGTGCTGGCGTAACAGTTGTTTCAGTTGTTTCTGCGGGTTTTTGTTCGCCGCAGGATGCGAGTATAAACGCAGATATTAGAGCGATTGCTATTGATTTCATGACATTTGTTTTCGTTTTGCGAAGTAAAGTCATTTCGAGCGGAGCGAGAAATCCTGATCATTACTTCGTGAGTATCGGCCGGGGATTCCTCCACCCACTCCGCTTCGCGGAAGGAGTCGGAATGACAATTCGTTAACCAAAAAGTACCGTTCGCAAATCAAAAAGCACAGTTCACTAATTATGCTCTTTCCGTATAGCAATCCTGTCTTACTTTTGTTCTGCACCTATCAAATACCATAAAAGTCTGCACGCCTTTGGCAAGTGCGATTATGGTTCTTAACCCTCTCCCTTGCCGGGAACTGGAACAGCTCCTTTCAAAACATGAACGGAGCTATTTTTTTACCACAATTGTGGTATTTCTATTTATTATCCAAGCCCTAATTTTGCTTCCAACCAACCATCAGATTATGAAACCATTGCTTCTTTGCCTTTTTGTACTCAGCGCACTTGCCCTCAACGCACAAAATTGTGAATCTTACTATTTTCTGCAAAACAACAAAACGGTCGAGATGACCATTTACGGAAAGAAGGGTGAGGTCAGTGGAAAGCAGGTCTATAAAGTGTCGGATGTAAAAACTTCCGCCGGTATAACCACAGCTTCAATAAATTCTGAAATGTTCGACAAAAAGAACAAATCAATCGCCACATCCAGCAGTGCCATCAAATGCAAGGGCGGTATGCTGATGGTTGACATGAAAATGATGATGGGGCCGCAGCAACAGCAAACAACGACTAAAGCGAGCATAGAGGAAGGATTTCTGGAATACCCAAATAAAATCGCCATAGGTGACCAGTTGCAGGATGCCGTCTTTAATATGGACCTCGAGACCTCCGGCATTCCACAAAAGATCAAACTGACCATGACCGAGAGAAAAGTAGTCGCAAAAGAATCAGTGACCACCACTGCCGGCACGTGGGAATGTTACAAGATTTCGTACAAAGGAAAAATTGTCATCAACACCGCCGGAATCAATATGCCGATGAATACTGACGGGAGCGAATGGTATGCACCCGGATTTGGCGTGGTAAAAACCGAAACGAAAAATGGTGGCACTGCAATTACTTCGGTGAAATAAATCAGATCAGCGTCAGATGCGAGAGGCATACTCTGAGAGATTCCTGCCATTCGGGTATGGGGACTTCGGGATAGGCGTGTTTTATTTTCTGCTTATCGAGTACCGACCAGGCAGGCCTTTTGGCGGGAGTTGGGAATGCAGAAGTGGGAATAGGATTGACACTTGAAATGGCTCCGGTAATTTCCTTTATCGCTACCGCGAAGTCGAACCAGCTTATTACTCCTTCATTGCTGTAATTGTAAATACCGGGTTTCCACTCCGACTTCTCGGCCGCTGCAATAATAAACAGAATACAACGTGCGAGGTCAGCTGCATAGGTGGGCGAGCCGAACTGATCGTTTACAACCGAAAGGCTTTCTCTTTCTTTCATCAGCCTTCTCATTGTTTTCACAAAGTTGTGACCAAACTCAGAATACACCCACGATGTCCGGATGATGATACTGTCCGGATTTGATTTCTGACAGGATTCTTCACCTGCAAGTTTTGTGGCGCCGTAAAAGTTGACAGGGTTTGTACTGTCCGTTTCCCTGTATGGTGTGGTAGCAGTGCCGTCAAATACATAATCTGTTGAAATATGAACAAAGCGGGTACCGGATTCACGGCAAACTTCTGCAAGTATCCCCGGCGCTTCGCCATTGATCAGCATTGCCATTTCTTTTTCCGATTCGGCTTTATCCACTGCAGTATAGGCTGCACAGTTGATGCAATAGGCAGGTTTGTATGTGAGAAAATAATCTCTCAGTAGTTGAAACTGATTTATGGCCAGGTCCTCTTTTGCAAGAAAACGAAATTCAAAGTTTGTATAGTGGATGGCCAGAACCCTCAGTTCTTTACCAAGTTGTCCGTTGGCACCCGTTACTATTATGACTGGTTTTTCCATCATTTTTCAAAAACAAAATTGTGTTTGCAATCAGCGAAAGCCGGGTGGACAAGGTCTTTACCGGATAGGATCATTTTATCAGCGGGAACTTTCCAGTCGATCCCCAATGCGGGATCGTTGTAGGCGAGTCCTCCCTCATTTTCCTTGTGATAAAATTCATCACATTTATAAAACACTTCTGCTGTTTCACTGAGTACTGAATAGCCATGGGCAAACCCCTGCGGCACCATCAGCTGTTTTTTGTTTTCGGCGGAAAGTTCAAGTGTATACACCTGGCCATGGGTCGGTGAATTTTTTCTGAGGTCAACCACCACATCCAGAATGTTGCCTTGCAATACCCTGATAAGTTTCGTCTGTGCATGTGGATTGAGTTGGAAATGTAATCCTCTCACCACGCCATAGACCGACCTTGCCTGGTTATCCTGAACAAATTTTATCTCCACTCCTTCCGCTGCGAAGGTTTGCGCATTGTATGATTCGTAGAAATATCCGCGGTCATCACCAAAGATCTTTGGTTCAAAGATAAGCAGTCCGGGAAAATCTGTTTTTATAAAGGGCATAATCCTGCTTGAATAAATTAGCGTTGTTCGTACTGGTCTTTATAATAATGCTGGTAATCACCACTGGTAATATGTTTCACCCATTCTTCATTGTCCAGATACCAGTCAACCGTTTTTTCCAAACCTTCTTCAAACTGAAGCGATGGCGACCAGCCAAGTTCCTTGTTGAGTTTGGTAGCGTCAATCGCGTACCTGAGATCATGGCCCGGACGATCTTTCACATAGGTAATAAGTTCCGCGCTGGTGCCTTCAGGTCTTCCCAGCTTCTGGTCCATGATGCGGCAGAGAAGGAATACCAGGTCGAGGTTTTTCCACTCGTTGAAACCGCCCACATTATAGCTTTGTCCGTTTCTTCCTTTGTGAAATATCACATCAATGGCTCTTGCATGATCTTCTACAAAAAGCCAGTCGCGCACGTTTTCTCCCTTGCCATAAACAGGAAGCGGACGGCTGTTTTTGATATTGTTGATCATGAGTGGAATGAGTTTCTCAGGGAAATGGTGTGAGCCATAATTATTTGAGCAATTACTCATTACCACGGGGATGCCGTATGTATCGTGATAAGCCATTACAAAATGGTCCGAAGAAGCTTTTGATGCAGAGTAGGGTGAATGCGGATCATAAGGTGTGTGCTCGGTGAAAAAACCTTCTTCTCCGAGTGATCCGTAGACTTCGTCTGTTGACACATGGTAGAATAGTTTGCCATCCATTTTATCTTTCCAGTATTTGCGGCAGGCATTCAGCAGGGTTACGGTCCCAATGACATTTGTTTTTACAAATGCAAGGGGATCCATGATGCTTCTGTCTACATGACTTTCGGCCGCAAGGTGTATTACTGCATCGAATGCGTATTTTTCGAAAAGTTCAAAGATTTTTGCTTCGTCGGTGATATCCGCTTTTTCGAAAGTATAATTGGGATTGGCCTCAATGTCTTTGAGGTTTTCAGGATTGCCCGCATACGTGAGTGCATCTGCATTGACCAGGTGGTAGGATGGATATTTTGTAGCGAAAAGCCTGATCACATGTGAACCGATAAAACCGGCACCGCCGGTCACCATAATTGTTTTCGAGAATTTTTTTGTCATAAACTCCAATATTTTCTTCCGGTAATCTTTCCTTTATAAATTCCTTTGAGATCAACGACCAATGCTTTTTGGGTGGTGATTGATTCAAAATATTCGTTGTTGTGCCGGGTATACAGTTCGTGGGGTACCGTGACTACCACAGCGTCGTAGTTGTTGCCCGGGGTTTTTGTAAGGTGGAGTCCGTATTCTTCAAATACTTCTTCTGCTTGAGCATACGGATCTTCGATGTCGACAGAAATATTAAATGCGAGCAGTTCCTTTACGGTATCCACGATTTTTGAATTACGAATATCGCTCACATTCTCTTTAAATGTCACACCTTTCACCAGTACACGGGGCTCATTGGAATTTTTCAATACATGCGTGATGATGGCCCTTGCCACATATTTTGCCATATCATCGTTAATGTAACGACTGGCGGCAATGACTTTCGATTCGTAACCAAGTGATGCTGCCTTATAGGTCAGATAGTACGGATCAACACCAATACAGTGACCTCCAACCAGACCGGGCTGAAATTTTAAAAAATTCCATTTTGTTCCGGCGGCTTCTATTACATCAAAAGTGTTTACGCCCATCCTGTCAAATATGAGTGACAGCTCATTCATCAGGGAAATATTCAAATCGCGTTGCGTATTCTCAACAATCTTACTTGCTTCTGCAACTTTGATTGTTGGCGCACGGTGAACCCCGGCATCAACGACCAGTTCATATACTTTCGCAATCTGATCAAGCGATTCTTCGTCTGACCCGGAAACGACTTTTACAACTGTTTTCAGCGTGTGCACCTTATCACCTGGATTGATTCGCTCTGGAGAATAACCAAGTTTGAAATCGATGCCAAGTTTAAGAGAAGATATGCGCTCGAGCACCGGGAGGCAATCTTCTTCGGTGCAACCTGGATATGTAGTGGATTCATAAACCACATAATCTCCTTTTTTCAAAACTTTGCCTACTGTTTCCGATGCAGATATCAGCGGTTTAAGATCCGGAACGTTGTATTTGTCAACTGGTGTCGGAACAGCAACAATAAAAAAAGCAGCCTCTTTTAATTCTGTGAGGTCACTTGTAAAAATGATATTTCTGTTTTTAAATTCAGATGCATCTACTTCTTTGCTTGGGTCGATCGCATTTTTCATCATATCGACCCGTTTTGCGTTAATATCAAATCCTATGACAGAAATATGTTTTGCAAACTCGAGCGCTATTGGCAAACCAACGTACCCCAAACCGATTACTGCAAGTTTGGTTTTGTTCTCTAATAATTCCTGATACATCCTTGTTTATTTAATGCTCACAAACTCTTTGGGCTGTTTGGTGAGCTCTTCTTTTGGAAGCGATTTGAAATATTCGTAAGTAACCTTCACCCCTTCCGCTCTTTTCACTTTTGGCTCCCAGCCCAGCAGCTGTCTTGCCTTGCTGATATCAGGCTTACGCTGCTTTGGATCATCCACAGGTAAGGGCTTGTAAACGATTTTCTGTTCAGTGCCGGTCAGTTTGATGATCTCTTCAGCAAATTCTTTCAAAGAAATCTCATCCGGGTTGCCAACATTTACAGGCATATGATAATCGCTC
>JACMLD010000408.1 GCA_014379785.1 Chitinophagaceae bacterium | reverse complement strand
ATTCAGCTGCAGATCATTGAATGAAAGGTTAACAATTCTACTAAGGTTTTGCATAAGGCAGGCGACCTATGCTTTCCGAAACAAAATATGCATCAAGGCCCTGACTGATGAGCACTTTGGCAGCATGCAGATTGACAAAACCATCCGCTTCTATCAATGCCTCATCCAATTCAATCTGCTGAATGCTACCTATAATAAGCACAGTATTATTAATGGTAATGTCTATCTTTTCTTCAAACTTCATTGCAATTTTTATAATGGCTTCACCGACAAAAGGTGGATAGTAAGCTTCATGATAGTATTCTGAAAAACCAGCTTGCTCAAACTCCGATACATCACTCGGGTATCTCGCGGAGGTCTTGTGCGCATGCTTATAATAGGAGTGTTGAACCAGGTTCAGTGTATATTCCCTGGTTTCCAATATGTTTTTCAAGGTATCTCTGGGAACTTTTTCCGGCCTGCTTATCAAGCCGAACAAAGCTGGATTTGCTCCGAGGTGTATAAGAGAGTTGAATATTGCCAGATTGGTAAGACCATCTTTCGATTTTGTTCCCACCAATACTGCCTGTCTGAATCCTGCCAGCGAATTTATAAATGCAGTTCTGTAACGCTGTTCGAAGTCGCTGATGGTTTCTTTACTAATAATCATTTGCTTTGGTTAAAATTTGCTTCGTTTCCATTTGACAGTTACGGGCGAGCCTTCCGCAAGAAAAACAGAGTCAGGTTTTTCCCCCTTTAAAAATGCGAAGCGCTCACCATACATTCCATTGAAATCACAATCAACAACATAATCCCTCACCTTGTTTATTAACCAGCGGGGATGGTCAACCTTATATTCACTCGAAACATTTTCACTGATCTTCGTATAGCCATAATAATGCTCGAATATGAATTCTTCCATGCTGCCCGGTTGCATCGCTTCCGTTTTTGCATTGGCATCAACAGCGATATGATTCCAGGCATTGTTTATTTTCCACTCGTATTTTATTGTTTGAATTCCATTCGCATGGCCATAGAAATTTTTTGTGGGGAGAGCAATATAATTTTCCTTGTATAGTTTATTGGCAATCCAGGCCACCACCTTAAACGGTACACTTTCATTTATAAAAACAACGCCTCTTTTTATATTTTCACCTTCGGTTCTTTTTACATAGAAACGCAGGTTGATTTCTTCAAATGTACCCAGAAACGGAATCGCAATATTGAAAATCCGTGTATTCCGAAACATGAAACCCACCAGGCTGACATAGGTTTTGCCGTTGTGAAAATCTATCTCCACTCCATGCGGGAGATAGGGCTCTAAAATATCGGGACTGACCTCATAGTTGGCCATGATGAGATTCTCCCATTTAGCCGATAGAAAATTCCGGTCTGACATTTTATTTTAACAAACGAAATATCTCATGGTTTGTTTATTATTTCTTTTTTAGTACCAACTTTGAACCATGCCTACAGAAAAACAAAAAATGCTTGCCGGTGAACTTTACAATGCGCTCGATGAGGAACTCAGTGCTGAAAGAACCGCCGCCCGGTTGTTGCTGAAACGTGTGAATGAAATACCCGAAGACGAAGTCGTCACCCGAAACGAAGTTTTAAAACATCTGCTACCGAACGCCGGCGAAGGATTATGGGTTCAACCTCCATTCTACTGTGATTACGGATACAATATCAAACTCGGCGAGAAAGTCTTCTTCAACTTTAATTGTGTAGTCCTGGATGTATGTCCCGTCACCATCGGAAGTCGCACACTGATTGGTCCCAACGTTCAGATTTATACAGCTACCCATCCTGTCGATTTTCGCCAGCGGGCATCCGGCCTCGAATCGGGTAGTCCCATCGCCATAGGAGAAGACGTTTGGATCGGCGGGAGTGCGGTTATCTGTCCGGGTGTCAGCATTGGCGACAGAACCATCATCGGAGCAGGAAGCGTGGTGACAAAAAGTGTGCCTTCAGATGTAATTGCTGCAGGAAATCCCTGCCGGATTATCAGAAGAATCAATGAGCATTCTGATCAATAAGTATTGTGTAAATTGAGTGATAGCATTTAAATGAGAAAAGCGCTGCTACTTATGCGGGCAAAAAGATTTTGAATGTAGCTCCTTTCCCAGGCTCTCCCTCAGCCATCACAAAACCATCGTGATTGTCGACCACTTTTTTTACAATGGCCAGACCAATGCCAGTGCCAGCCTGAGCCGCAGACGGATGCAAACGCTGAAAGACATCGAATATTTTGACGGCATGTTCCTGGTCAAAACCCATCCCATTGTCGCTGAACCTTATTACATGATAGTCTTTGTTTTTATTGATGGCCTGTTCGGGTAAATCTCTTCCCGAAATAATTTGAGATGAGATATGGATGACTGGCGACTCACCTGGTTTTGAAAATTTTATGGCATTCATTGCAAGGTTCATAAACAGCTGGTGAAACTGAAAGGCTATACCATTTACCGAAGGCAGGAGGTCTGACTTAATGGTTGTATTGCTTTGATTTATCTTGAGTTCGAGATCGTCTTTTACATCGTCCAGCACACGATTCAGATCAACCGGTTCCGGTGCATTGGGTTGATGCGATAGCTGGGAATAGGCGAGCAAGGCTTCCATAAGCTGTTGCATTCTCGACGCACTTTTGATGATTTTCTGTGAGTAATTGAGTATGTCAGCCACAGATTTATCGGGCTCGAGTTGCCTGCCCGCAAAAATCTGCATTTTCCTGATGGGCTCTTTCAGGTCATGGCTTACCACATAGGCGAAGGACAGCAGCTCAGCATTTAATTTCTGAAGTGCGTGGTTTTTATGCTCCAGTTCAAGTGCATTTTGTTTCAGCGAATCCTCCGCTTTTTTCTTTTCAGTAAGATCCCTGGTTACTTTCGAGAAACCAATTACATTGCCATGGTCATTATGCAGTGCTGTGATAACAATGCTTCCCCAGAATTTTGTGCCGTCTTTTCGTTTTCTCCAACCTTCTGTCATAGCCTTTCCTGTTATCTCAGCTTCTTTCAGCAGACGATCCGGCAAACCGTTTTGAATGTCCTCAGAAGTATAAAATACCTTGAAGTTATTACCTATGATTTCGCTGGCGGAATATCCTTTTATAACCTCCGCGCCTGCGTTCCAGTTTTGAATATCACCATTTCTGTTTAGCAGCAGGATAGCGTAATCCTGCACTTCTGCTATCATTTTATGGTAACGTTCTTCACTTTGCTTGAGCTGTTCATTTTTTGTTTCCAGTTCCTGAGAAAAGATCGAGAGTTTATCTTCTGTGGCTTTCCTGTCACTTAGATCTTTTGTCACTTTTGAATACCCGATAATTCCTCCTTCGTCATCATGAATAGCGGTGATAACCACACTGCCCCAGAACCTCGTACCATCTTTTTTTATCCGGAAACCTTCATGGGTAACCGAACCAAGGCGGGCTGCCTCGTCCAGCAGTAATTGGGGAAGGTTTGCGTTTTTATCCTCCAGGGGGTAGAAAAGGCGAAAGCTTTTTCCCAGAATCTCTTCCGGGGTATAACCTTTTAATTTCTCTGCCCCCTTGTTCCAATCCAGAATATTTCCATGCACATCCAACAGAATGATAGCATAATCCTGCACCTCTGAAATCATCTTGTGATACCTTTCTTCGCTTTTCTTCAGCTCCTCGTTTTTAAGTCGCAGTTCTTCGATTCTGTTGCCGAACCTTTCTTCGGCAATTCTTTTATCGGTCAGGTCTTTTGTGATCGTTAGAAAACCTGATATTTCTCCGGGATTATTGTGCAACGAGGTAATTGAAAGACTGGCCCAAAATCTGCTGCCATCGCTTCTCAGCAGCCATCCCTCATGGCAGGCACTGCCCGTTTCGCGCGCCCGGGTCAGGAGCTGT
>JACMLD010000407.1 GCA_014379785.1 Chitinophagaceae bacterium | reverse complement strand
GACATCGACCCAATCAATCCAAATGTGCTCTACGCGGCCACCTGGTACCGCACGAGGACAGCATGGAATTTTGAGGAAGGTGGAAAAACCAGCGGACTTTACAAAAGCACGGATGGTGGCAGCACCTGGACAATTCTCAACAAGGAAGGCAGTGGCTTGCCATCAGGAGATGGTGTGGGAAGAATGGGTATCGCTGTTTCTCCAAAGAACCCATCAATCGTATATGTCATCGTTGACAATCAGGCTAAAAAACCCAACGCAAAAAAAGACTCCGCAACAGGCAAACTCTTGCTGCGTGATCTGAAGAATGTAACCAAAGAAAGTTTCGCGGCGCTCGATGAAAAGAAGGTGGATTCATTTCTTAAAGCAAATCGTTTCCCGGCAGGATACAATGCAAAAACGATAAAAGAAAAAGTCGCTGACGGAAGTTTTAAACCAACAGTCATCTACGATTATCTGAAAGGACCAAACGATGATTTGCTGGATGCATCGTCTATTACCGGTTGCGAAATCTATCGCAGCGATGACGCAGGTGTGAGCTGGAAGAAAACCAACCAGAAAGATCTCGACGGCATGTACAGCACTTACGGTTACTATTTCGGAAAAATATTTGTGGCGCCGTCAAACCCTGACAAAGTCTATATCACCGGTGTTCCGGTAATGATGTCTGCTGACGGTGGAAAGACGTTTAAAAGCATCGAGGGCCGCAACGTGCATTCTGATCACCACGTAGTCTGGATAAATCCAAAAAAAGAAACACATATCATCAACGGAAACGACGGTGGTGTAAACATTTCATATGATGATGGAAAGGCGTGGTTTAAGGCAAACTCAGTTTCTGTAGGACAATTTTATTCTATCGAAGTAGATGATGCAAAACCATACAACGTATATGGTGGCCTGCAGGACAATGGTGTGTGGTATGGTCCGTCGACTGCATCTGCCGCAGGCGAGTGGTTTGGAAGTGGTGGCGATCCTTACAAGATGGTGACCGGTGGAGACGGCATGATGATACAGGTGGATACAAGGGATAATGCTACAATGTATGCCGGTTCACAGTTCGGCGCCTATTCAAGAACAAGCAAGAACAGCACTGAAAGAAAGTTTATTCGTCCGAGACACCTTGTAGGCGAAACTCCATTGCGCTATAATTGGGAAACACCCATTCTTCTTTCAAAACACAATCAGGATGTGTTTTACATGGGCAGCAATCGTTTTCATCGTTCACTCAACCGCGCGGACACAATGATAAATCTGTCGGCTGACCTTACAAAAGGCGGCAAACCGGGAGATGTTCCATACGGAACACTGACATGGATCGCTGAGTCTCCATTGAGATTTGGGTTGCTTTATGCAGGAAGTGATGATGGTCTTGTTCATATTTCAAAAGATGGCGGATATACCTGGACCAAAGTTTATGGCGAACAGGCAGATGCAAAAGGGAAGAAAAAAACTTCGACTGCATTGCCACAGGACCTCTGGATCACATGCATCACTCCTTCTGCATACCAGGAATCAAGGGTTTACCTCACCATGAGCGGGTACCGAACCGATAATTTCACTGCTTATGTTTTTGTAAGCGATGATTATGGAACCACCTGGAAAAGTCTTTCAGGAAATTTACCGGCAGAGTCAGTGAATACCATCAAAGAAGATCCGAAAAATCAGAATGTGTTGTATATCGGTACGGACAATGGCCTGTATGCAAGCACTGATCGCGGTACAACTTATATGCAGTTTACAAATGGTCTGCCGCATGTACCCGTACACGATATCGCAATACAGAAAAGAGAAAATGAGATCGTCATTGGCACACATGGCCGCGGTATTTATATCGCCAAGCTCGACGAAGTACAGAAACTGGTGAAATGAAAAAACTGATTTTCTTTTTTGGTTTGATTTTTTGGTCGGTTGAAATCACCGCGCAAAAGCAAACCATTGCACAGATGAAGCTGAACCTTGAAGCCGCCGGAAATCCGGTGGCTTATGCAAGGGATGTACTCAAAAAGAAGATCAGCCTTGATACGATCATCATCATGAGTACCACGAGTTTTCAGGGTGTGGCAGACAGCATTGCGTATCATGGCAAGCTCAGGAAAGTATATGGTCCGTTTGATAAAAAGTACCTTGTACAGCCCCTTGGTAAATCACCCAATACCTTTAACCGGCTGAGTCAGATTTTTATAGATACCTCTTTTTTTACAAGACGAATTGCGGACTCGCTGGCGACAAGTATCATAGAGCGCGTCCGCAGCGGCGCTGCAAGTTTTGAGGACATGGCACGGACTTATAGTATGGGTGGGGAAGCAAGGGTGAGAGGCGATCTGGGATGGATCGCGCGCGGTGCTCTACAGCCTGAGATAGAAAAAGAACTGGCTAAGAGAAAGAAAGGGGAATTGTTTAAAATCTGGACCACCACTGGTTTGCATATCATCAGAAAATCCGCGGAGCCAAAACAGGACAATGGATTTGCGTTGCTGTTGAGGGTGTTTTTGTAGGTCAGAATGAGTAAGCAGGTACCGCACCGCCAACTCATAACCTTTCAATCCCAAACCAAAAATACTTCCTCTTGCCTTTCCCGAAACATGAGACAGTTTCCTGAATTCCTCACGGGCATGCACATTTGAAATATGAACTTCTACAACAGGTGCTTTTATGGCAGCTATTGCGTCCCCGATCGCAACTGAGGTATGGGTGTACGCAGCGGGATTGATGACGATGCCATCGGTCAGGAAACCGATTCGCTGGATTTCATTGACGATTTCTCCCTCCACATTACTCTGAAAATAAGAAAATTCAACATCCGGAAAGAGTGCAGCAAGCGACTCCAGGTATTTTTCGAAGGGCATGTTTCCGTATATATCTGTCTCCCGCTTACCGAGCAGGTTTAGATTCGGGCCGTTTATTATTGCGATATGCATGTCTAAAAATAGGGATTATTAGTCTTTTTCTTCACTTCTCCTAAAGCCAACTCTGACTCGATTTACTGGCGGGTTATTTATCATTTGCTTCAATGTCTCAAAAATTATACTCAGTTCATGGCTGTGTTTAGACACGGATTTTTCTATCTCAGCAATTTTTGAAAGAATATCCTTTTGATATATGACTGCTTGCCTGAATCGTCCGAAAATTCTAATTACCTGAATATTAACTTCGATAGACACCTGACTATTTAAAACGCAAGAGAGCATTGTAATACCTTCTTCCGTAAAGCAGAATGGAGGATGGCGAATAGCCATCTTCATTTCAGGATTGGAGATCACAAATTGTGATCTCCAATCCTGAAACGTTCTGGCATCCATTTCAAACATAAAATCAGAAGGAAATCTCGCAATGTTTCTTCGAACAGCCTG
>JACMLD010000406.1 GCA_014379785.1 Chitinophagaceae bacterium | reverse complement strand
CATTTTCGGTATACCAAAAAGATGTTCATAAATGCCAGTGCCGTTTACAATGGCGAGTGCAAGGGTTGCTGTTATCAAAACGGGTGTAGAAAGTTTTTCTTTCATGTTTTAATATTTGGTTTGCGATACAAACTATATTGAGAAAAAAAATCAGAGGTGCAGATACTTCTTAATAGCCAAAACATATTTTTCAAATGCATTTTTTCCTTTTGGGGTCAGTTTACAGACTGTCTGTGGATAGTTTCCTTTAAATGTTTTTTTTATCTCGATATAGCCGGCTTCATTCAATTTTTTGAGCTGATGGCTGAGATTGCCCTGGGTGGTTTGAGTGATCTCAAGAAGATATCCAAAGTCCGCCTGTTTTAATTTGATCAGCGCAGAAACAATGGCCAGTCGCGCAGGGACATTGAGTACCGGGTCCAGTTCATCATAGGGCTTACTCATCTTATTTACCAGAGTATTTTAGCATATAGCCAGGAATAAGGTATCCGCACAAAAATCCGCCAGCATGAACCAGTACCTTATAAGTGTCGGGCACATATATGCAGATAATTGCGGATGAAAACAGTACCAATCCTCCCCATATCAAGGGCCTGTATTTCATTGCCAGTCCGCTGGTGACTGTGCCAATGCTGGCTATGAACAGCGTGTATACAAATGGTAATTGATGTTGAGAAAGCTGAATAAATACCACTGCAAAAAATCCAATTCCCAGCACCATCCACAGATTTGCCAGAAAAGCTGAAAGTACTGTGAGAGTGGAAAATGCTTTTCTCTTAAAATACACTGTGGTGACAACAGCACCAGATGCTGCCAGTATTGGAAACGGAAGAAAGTAAAAACGGATGTCAGTGAAGTAAGCAAGTGCGAAGAATGAAAAACTTGCAATGGTTATCAGCCAACCCCAAAGCATAAAGAGAAAGCTATTTTCGGCAAGGTGATCACGCGTTTTCTTTATGGTGTCAGAAATCAAACGCAGGCTCTCCTCAGGTGACATATTCAATTCCATAAAAATAATTTGGTCTGTAAAGCTAATATAGTTTGCGGTACAGACCAAAAAATTTATTTATTCCGCCGCGGCAATAAACCTCAGCTGAGGATCTTATGCTATTACTTTGAGCAATGGTAGGGGACCCCTCGGCTACGCTCGGGGTGACGGCACTCTGATTACTTCTGAAGCTTTACTACGCTGTGTTTTATCGGCTGAAGTGAGAACAAATAGTCATAAATCGACCCGAGATCCGCATCTGTCATGCCGGCATAGTCGGACCATGGCATCATTGTCATGATCTCTTTCTCGATATTAACGGGTCTGTGGGCATAGGCAGAATCTCTGTAGACTCTGAACTTGTCAACAAACATTTCTTTGCTCCAGTTGCCGATACCAGTTTCCTTATCAGGGGTAATATTCGGCGTAGAGAGCGTACCGACCGGAGTAGCAAATTTTCTTCCACCGGCATATTTGAGAGCCATATCATAAGTTCCTTTGTCAAATGGTGTGTGGCAATGTCCGCAGGAGGCGGCAGTAATTAGATATTTGCCTTTGGCGACAGAATTATTTTCATCAGGTCTTTTTGAAAAAGTTGCTTTTTTCGGAATCGTATGAATGATAAAACTCATCGGAAACTCATAATTACTTTCAGGAATGGTATTGGGTATTGCAGGCAGCGTGCGGAGATAACTGATCACCGACTCAATATCTTCTGTGTCGAGCAAGCCATAATTGTCATGGGGCATGATCGGAAAAATGGGTGCACCATCTTTCTTTACACCTGTTGTGATTGCGCGGAAAATTTCTCCATCGGTCCATTGACTCAGTCCGGCAGGTGTAATGTTCGGTGCATAAATGGTTCCGGGAAAGCCCTCTTTGTTATCGAATACATCACCGCCTTTACCAAGTGTGCCGGGTTTGACGGGACCTGCATAATAATTCCATTCGCGATTGCTGTGGCAATCTGTACAGAGCATTACATTGTTAGCGAGGTATTTTCCCCTTGCAACTTTCTCGGGAGTGGAAACGATTTTTAGATCAGGTGCGTCTCCCACATCGGGCAGAAATTTTTTCACATAAAAGGCTCCTCCGAAAATTACAAGGATGATAACCGCCATAACGATGCCGGTTATGCGAAAAAACTTTCTCATTGCTACAAGGGGTTTTGGTGTAGCCGAATATATTACCTTTTTTGGAAATTAAACAACCAGTGCTTTCCAAATTTGTCGGTCAATGAGCCATATTTCGCTCCCCATGGCATGTCTCCTACGGGTTCAGTGACTTTTCCGCCTGCCGACAATTTTTTAAAGAAATCATTGATCTGTTCTTCGCTGTCGCAGTTGATACAAGTCTGGCAGGTATTGCCTTCTAGGGGCTTGTCGCGGTTCATATCAGAGGCCATGATTTTTGTATCGCCAATCGTAAGCTCAGCATGCAGGATGCTGTCTTTAAAAGAAGCTGGCATCATTGCGGCCATTTCAGGTAATTCACCTACTGTCTGCAAAAACAAGTCACCGCCCAGGCATTCATGGTAAAAGGTCATTGCTTCGCGGCAGCGATTGTCAAAATTTAAATAAGGATTCACTTTTGGCATATGGTTGAATTTTATCCAACAAATATAAACCCCTCTGTCATTGAAAACAGAGGGGTTTGGCGACATTAAACGGGTGATATACGTCGTCTATTTATTATAGTTAAAAGACTTGTCGGGGAATGGCGGTGCCTTCGGAACAGGCATCGGATTTTCCTTGATCATTTTTTTCAGATAGTCGATTGCGTATTCGAGTTGTGCATCTTTTCCTTTGAAAGTTTGAAACGGAAGGTTGTCGACCACAAAGTCAGGTTCTACTCCGCGGCCTTCAATCAGCCATTGTCCTTCTGGTCCGTACACCCCATTCTCTGCTGCACTCGCGATGCCATTGTCGACCAATCTGTTGCTTGATGAAAGCCAGATCTCTCCGCCCCAGGTGCGCATGCCTATTACTTTGCCCAGTCCCAGTCTTCTGAAACCCTCTGCCACGGCCTCTCCATCGGATGATGTCACCTGGTCGCAGATGATCACCATTTGTCCACGAAATGCATATTGCATGTTCCATGTTGGTCCACCTGCACGGCCCTGCCAGTACATCCACGCTTTGCGCATCAGTTTTTCCAGCACCCAGCTGTCGATATTTCCACCAAAATTGTGACGCACATCGATGATCAGACCCTTGCGGTTAAAGACGGGATAAAATTGTTTCACAAAAGCGTCCATGTCTCCACCGCCCATTGCCTGCAGGTGCACATAGCCAATATCGTTGTTGCTGCTGCTGTCTACCATTTCACGGCGTTCAAGTTCCCACTCTGCATACTTTGCATCAAAATTTTGACGTTCCGAAGTTGGCCGCACTATCTGCTCGTAAGATTTATTGGCAGCATTGAGCAATGTAAGTTTTACGGGAATATTCACTTTGTTCGTCAGCAATTCCTCAATATTGTTAACTCCGGAAACAGACACATTATTTACTGCAGTAATGATGTCTCCCTCTTTTATTTTTGATTCCGGTTTTCTCAGCGGTGTGTACTCTTCGGGATAGTCGGGATCGGTTTTATAGATGTGTTGAATCTGCACTCCTTTTTCATGCCGGCTGAGGTCAGCGCCGAGAAATCCGATCTGGATCTGATCCGGTGAATTGCGCTTGTCTCCGCCGTAAACAAATGTGTGAAGAGCGGAGAGTTCACCCACTACTTGCGAAATGAGATCGTCCAGTTCATAACGGTCCGTAAGTCTTGCCAGCAGGGGTTCGTATTGTTTTCTGATTTCTGTCCATTTTACCTTGTGCATGTCGCGATCGTAAAAATAGTCACGCATCAATCGCCAGGCATCATCATACATTTGTCGCCAGTCTTCCGGCGGGTTGACAACAAAACTCCAGTTGTCGAGCACCACTCTTGCTTCTTCCATATTTATCTTGCTGCCGTTGGCATCGGCAACCGCCATGGAGCGGTTCAAAAAGTTGACAAGCAACTTCTTTTTGTCGGCCGACAACACAAAATTAGACACAGCTGTTGCTACTTCTGTCGGTTCGTATTTTTTGCTTTCTCCAATTTTCAGTGCCAAAAGTTTTCCACCCGGACCGGAATCGGGACCCATATCCAACCAGTAGAGAAAACCGTTTGCTGCTGCGAAGGACCCAATATTTGTACCTTTTATCGGCACCTGGTAAAGCATCGTCGATACTTTTTTCCAATTGTAAGTGCGAGCGATTACTGTTGGCTTCGTTTTCGATTTGGCGCTTGTATCTTTTTCTACGCTTGTGAAAGAAGTGTCTGAAAGCCATGAATCTGTTTGCAGAAAAGGAAATTTTTTCGACGAATCCAATGGAATGCCGAAGATATTTCCCGTTTCAGTATAATATGGCTCTGGCTGGCGCGAACCCCATGGAGAATGCACCTTTGAGTGCAAAGTTCTGTCCGATACAAAATACAGCCAGCTGCTATCCGCCGACCAGGAAGGGTTATAGCTGTCAAGCCGATCTGTTGTGATCGGCGAGGACTTCATGGTGGTTATATCCAGTATGTGAATCTGTGCGTTGAGGTTTTCGATTCCTTTTGTGAAGGTGAGGAAGCGGCTGTTTGGCGACCACGAAATTTCGTATTGACCTGCGTAGGAGCTGTCGTAAGAAAATTTCACTTCGCCGGTGTTGACATCTGCAATACGCAGCATGTCATTTTTGTCGTTATAGGCGATGTGTTTTTCGTCGGGCGAAATCCGGTAGAAATTAATCAGCGTTTTGCTGTTTTTTGTTATTTGTTTTGGTGTGCCGCTTCCATCTGCGTTCATTTTCCAGACTTCATATTCTCCGCTTTCGTCTGATAAAACAGCGAGTGATTTGCCATTCATAAAATGAACGTCTTTGAATCGTACACCACTTTTTCTGCTCACTTCTACCCATCTGTCACTTTTGGCAGGTGATACAAACAGTCGTCCGCGACTGATTATAGCTACGTAGTTTCCATTTGGTGAAATGGCGGTATGACTGATGGTACTGACCGGACTTTTCATCCATTTGGGTTTGCGCTGGTCGAAGTCTGACAGAAGACTGATGTCCAGAAGTTTCTCGCTGTTGGCATTGATGTCAAACAGGTATATATCGGCGCCTTTCTGATAAACGATTTTGCCTTCGTTGATAGAAGGGGTTTGAATGTCCCAGGCTTTTGAGGTGGTCAACTGTTTTGCATCTTTCCCATTTTTATCTATCGACCAGATATTCATGGTACCGTCGCGGTCCGAGAGAAAGTAGATCCGGTTATTGTAGATCATCGGGTTCGTGCTGGTGCCTTCATAGTCGGCTGTGATATTGATGGCTTCTGTTTTGCCATCGAATTTCCAGATCTGTTCGATGAATCCGCCTTTATATCGTTTTGTTTTGCTGCCCTGATTTGGGAATCTTGTAAAGAACAACATCCCTGCATCATCATATGCGCCGAGAGATGCCTGTGCAAGAGGGATTTGTTCAGTTTTTTTTGTCACTGGGTCCAGAATGGCCATTTGCGGTGTAGGCATTTTGCTGTGCCGCTCGCTGCGGAAAAGAATTTTTCCGTCTTTTGTCCAGCCCACCAGCATGGTGCTCCAGTTTTCAAAATCATAGGTAAGACGTTTCGGAACGCCACCATTTATATCCATCACGTATAATTCTATCGGACCTTCGTATTGTCCTATGAAAGCCACCTGTTTTCCGTCGGGTGAGATAGCGGGATTTGATTCAACACCGCTGTGGGTCGTTATTCGGGCCGCCTGTCCGGAGCTGAGGTTGTATTTCCAGAGATCGCCTTCGGCGGTAAAGACAACAGTGTTTTGGTGAATGGATGGTGTGCGGTAGTAGCCTTTTTGTTGGGCCTTAGCCGTCGAGATGGTGAGGCATGCGGCGACTGCGAGCAGTTTTAGGTGCATTGATGTTAGTTTGAATAAATGTAAGGAGAAATATGCGTTTCTGGCTGCGTGGGGTATCTGCCTGCGCGGCTGTTTTCCTGCTGGATGGTTGTGATGGTGAGAGATCGAATTTCACCCGCAGGAAAGAAGGCCGCTTCAGGCAGATACCACCACGCAGCTCTTAAACGCTGAGTGGGTGAGAGGGGGTTTATAAAATGTGTCTTTCGGTTTACTGCTGTCTGCAATTAATCAGCATCTCACCTTCCACCTCTCACACAGAGGGAATGTCTGAGCTGAGCCGTGGTATTTGCTTATCGCGGCCTTCTTTCCTGCGTTTCTACTCGGGCTCTATGCATAGAAAACTAATAGCAGGAAAACAGCCGCGAAAGCAATACCCCGGCGCAGCCCCCAATCCATACAGCTATATCACCAGTCTATCCATCAAGACAATTTCCTCTGCCTTACCGCACTTTATTTTTGCGGCCACAACCTAAAACCTTTCATATGAAAAGATATTTCTCTGGCATCGCGGTGATTCTTGTTATCGGCATGTTTTTGAGCTCCTGTAAAAAAACCAACGACAAGCAGGCAGATCCGACGGAAGATTTGACAACAATTACCGAAGTCGGCGCGCCCGTTGGCACCGCTGTGAAAAAAGCCATTGACGCAAATGGCGGACAACTCAGCAGTGCCGACGGAACCCTGCAAGTAATCATTCCTGCCGGGGCACTTGCCACTGCAAAAGAAATCAGCATTCAAGCCATCACAAATAAACTCGGTGGGGGTATTGGCAATGCAT
>JACMLD010000405.1 GCA_014379785.1 Chitinophagaceae bacterium | reverse complement strand
GATCTTATCAATTCTCAACTTTGACCTGCCAGTATCCGCAGCATCATATCCATGAGAAAAAAGATAATCAACACCATCAAAGCTCACCGTGGCACTATGGCCCACGCCGTGCCACTCCTTATTACCTTCGATCACTAAAGATCCGCCGCCTATATTCATCGGTACACCGTCCGAATCGACATATGGGCCGCGGATCTCAGGTGATCTGCCTACCATAACCTTGTAAGTGCTTTTTTCTCCGCGGCAGCAATAATCAAAGGACACAAAGAGATAAAAAAACTTATCCTTTTTGAAAATAAACGGGGCCTCAATGGCAGCGTCACCTGCAACAGAATCAGGCAATACAACGTTCCGCTTTCTGGCAGCTACCGTATACCATTCCTCGGGATTTGCAAGTTTTTTCATGTCAGCCGAAAGTCTGGTAAGTTTCATTCCATTCCAGAAAGAACCGAAAACCAGCCAAGGCACATTTTCATTGTCTATTATAAGGTTGGGATCAATGGCATTCCACATATCCCGACCCGGTACTGACTGAACCACTTTGCCGTGATCGACCCATAAAAAATCAGGGGAGTTGGCATTCAAAGTCCTATTGGTTGCGACACCTATGCAAGACGTGTTCTTGCCAAATGCCGATACTGAATAATACAGATAATACAATCCGTTGTGAAGATTGATGTCCGGGGCCCATGTATGTCCGCGATAGCCTTTGATGGTTTTAACCGCCCAATCAGGAGGGGTGGCAAAAACCGGTTTCTCTTTCTTCCACTCCTTCATATCTCTGGATGACCAAACAGAAATGCCCATGCCTGTACAAAAAAGATAATAAGTACTATCCTGTTTTATCACAACCGGATCATGCACCGGTGTTTGCCTGGCAGGCAATACCGCGCCTACCTCTATCCGTTGCGCATAGCCGGCAACAGTAGAAAATACAACCGCAAGAAATAAAACTATTCTCAAGACATTTTTATTTTCAAGATTGTGAGCGAATAAGGGTCTGTTGAAACACTTACCCTCTTTCCTTTCAGATTGATTGATTTTGTAACAGGTACAATGGTTTCAGCCTGTCCAACCACATTCAGTGCCTGCATCGCGCCGCTTTGCAGAATTGTCAGCTCACCCTTTTTTGCAAGTTTCTTTGCACCCGAAATGTCAATGTCTAATATCTGCGCTGCACCTGAAACATTCACCAGCTTCACGATCAGCTCCTTTGTATTTTTATCGATAACCGCGGAAGCAAAAAGGCTGTCGCGACCAGCAATCACTTTGTTATCTGTCAAGGCAGAAACAACATTGGTTCCTTTGTTAAGCGAAAACAGTTTCTGTACATAGTAATTTGGCGTGGCTGTGACATGCAGATTGTCGACCCAGATCAGATCCGGTGACCATTGCCATGCATCTGTATGCGCAAACAAAGGCGCATAACTGGCCATCACCACAATATCAGCGTTGCGCTCCAGCCCCGTTAAAAATGCTGCTTCAGACAAGGCGGTTTGCCAGTTGTTCTTGTTATTAATACTCACGGTTTTGTCGCTCTGCGCTGCATATTCGCCTGCAAACACCTTCACTCCTGTTCTCGGAAAGCTATCATATCGCTGAGCGTTTTGCAGAAACCACTCAGGTCTTCTGTAATAATGTTCATCAATGATATCTGCGTTCATAGCACGCAATTCCTTGTTGAGGTACTCATAGCGCTCACCTACCGGGTCTGTACCCGAACTATTGATCAGCTTTATCTGCGGATACTTTTCTTTTATTGCTTTCGAGAATATCTTTAACCGCTCCAGGTACTGTGGTCCCCAGTTTTCATTTCCTATCCCAAGCATTTTCAGGTTGAAAGGTTTTGTGTGTCCGAGTTCAATCCGCACCTTCCCCCATTTCGTATTTGCATCACCGTTAGCAAACTCAATCAGGTCGAGCGCATCCTGCACATAGGGACCGAGTTCATCAATCGGAACGACCTCTGCGGAGTTGAACTGGCATGCCATTCCACAATTGAGAATTGGCAGCGGTTCTGCGCCAATGTCTTCTGAAAGCTGGAAGTATTCAAAAAACCCGAGTCCGAAAGTCTGAAAATAATCCGGTGTCGGTCTGTGTGCAAATTCAAAGTTCCAGCGGTTGATGACCATCTGTCTTTCTTCAACCGGGCCGATCGTTTTTTTCCACTGGTAACGCTGCGAAAGATCAAATCCTTCTACTATACAACCGCCGGGAAACCTGAGAAATCCTGGTTTCATATCGGCCAGTATCTGTATCATATCGGCACGCATTCCGCCGGGTCGCTGCTTCCAGGTATTGGAAGGAAAAAGTGAAATCATATCCAGCTCCACTTCGCCATCGCCCTCAAACCAGAGATTGAAGCTGCCTTTGTTTGCAGAATCTGCAGAGGTCACAGTGCCGGAAATTTTTTCCCACTTACCATTGGTATTGTTTAAAGTAATGGGAGATTCTCCGATCTGATTTCCGCTGCCGCCGACCAGCGCAATATGTATTGTCACCGGAGCTCCGGTTCTTTTGTACATCAGTGAAAAATCATAACGAAGATTTTTTTGAATACCCATCCCTCTGAATCCTTCGTTGGCGAGACCAATGCTGCCCTTCTTATTGTTTCTCAGTTTTACTTTTAAGAATCTTGGATTGGCCGTATTTTTTTCTCTTCTCGCTTCAATCAGAAAATCTCCTTCCACCGGCTTGCCAAGGACTTTCCATCCCATCATTGGTTTGAAAAATTCGAATGAACGGTTTTTTATAAGCTCGGCGTAGATTCCTCCATCGGCGCCAAAATTGATGTCTTCAAAAAACACTCCGTACATAGTGGGCTGTACATCTGCAAGTAATTTATCCGCCTTTACAGAGATGGTTCTGTTCTGCGCATGCGAAAAATGTGCTGTGCCCGCAATCAAACATCCAGCCAATAGCCATTTCAACTTATTCATCAGTCAGTATTTATTTTGTCAATATTATTTCTTTTTGCCCCACGCGGCCTTGCCGGTATTGTTCAATCCAGTGAAAATGATGGTATTCTTTTTATTCTCCCAGTCTCTGCCTTTCTGTACATAGAGTTTGTCGATCGTTCCATTCGCCCAGTTAAACTGCATCCATGGTGCGGTATAAGTCCACTTGCTTGCCGCCACACCGTTCAGGCTTCCATCGGCAGCGATGGTAAGCGGTACGGACAATTGAAAATCGGGTGAGGTCTGCTCGGCTGAGTATCCCGGCACAATATTATAGTTGAGAACGATATGTTCCCATTCTCCAACAATATCATTTTGAGAAATCAGGGAATCTTTCTCCCAGGCATAACGCTCCGGAGAAGCGACCGGCCATCCATCTGTGGTCCAGAATAATTTCCTCACATGCATATTCATAAAAAATTTGTCAACCCCCGGTCTGCCCTGATGGGCGATAAAATAATTGCCTGCACCATCGCTGAATGTGGTAGAGTGTGAAACGCCCTGCCATCCGCTGTGACCGTTGAATTTATATGGCGCAATGATCATCGGGCCATGATCCGCGTTGGTATTGGCATCCGCGCCTGCATAATCGTAAAAAGGTCCGTCTGGCTTGTCTCCCTTCATCACTCTTACATTGTATTTTGTTTCCAGCCAGTCGTATGCTATGAAAAGAAAATATTTATTGAGTTGGGCATTGTAAATTAGATCCGGCCCTTCGATATTGCCGTTGTACTTGCCACTGGTAAAACCACGGTTTGCAATTCTTTTGCCTTTGTCCCCGTCTGTTTGTACGAGTCCGCTGGCAGGATTCAATTTGAGTGAATAGATTCCGTCCCATGCAGATCCGTACACCATCCAGTGTTCACCACCCGGTGTAACGATTACAGAAGGATCAATCGCGTTTGTCTGAATACTCGCATCATTTCTTGAGGTGACCACAAGTCCTTTTTCTGTCCATGGTCCGGTGGGACTGGCCGATGTAGCCAAACCAATCACACTCAACCTCGGTACCGCAGATGATAGTGAATAATACAAACGGAACTCGGAGCCCACTTTTACAATGCAGGGAGCCCACAAAGAATTAAAGGGTGTGCCGCCGGATTGATTGATAAATCCCGAGCCCAGCGCCGGCAATGCATTGAACACCCATCCTGCATAGGTCCATTCAACCAGGTCTTTTGATTTCCTTATCTGGAGTCCTGACCTGACCGTGATGCCATATCCAACATCGGTGCTATAAGAATAATAGGTATCTCCTTCTTTTATGATCGCCGGATCATGCACATTGTGCGGACCCCATTCCAGGTAATTGGCAAAAGGTGCTATCGGCGAATAGGTATCATTGATTGAATTGATATCAAAGGCAGCTGTCGGTGGAGGTGGACCGGGAGGAGTAATCGGATCAACGCCGGATTTGGAACAGGCACCTGCAGCCGCAGCCATAAACATAATGAACAGGTATCGCAAAGCAATTTTCATATACATACATTAATTGAAAATAAATGACTGTATGGCGGCATCGTTGGGAGCCACCAGCAACAGTTTTTTGTTGCTCTTCAGTGATATCAGATTCAAACTCCTTATATCACCATCCAGGATCAGTTTTCTTTTTTTCTCGGGTTGAAATCCCCCTCTGCCATCGCCTTCCAGAATCATTCCAAATGACGCATCATACCTGCCTGTGCTAACCGGGATTCCGTATTCATTTCCGGCCAAAATGATATCCTGTTGACCATCACCATTGAAGTCGCCTGTTAAAATACAATTTACGGGTGATTGGAACTGCGAGCATCGATGGTTACAATCGGTTTATCAAACCAATCCGCAGCTTGGTTCCATTGTTTCAACCTATCTACCTTAATGAACCCAAGCCTTTGATCACCTTACAGATATTGAT
>JACMLD010000045.1 GCA_014379785.1 Chitinophagaceae bacterium | reverse complement strand
TTGCCGGCTTGTGTTATGCTGAATTTGCTTCTATCATTCCAATTGCAGGTAGCGCCTATACGTATGCCTATGCTACCATGGGTGAGCTTGTAGCCTGGATCATCGGCTGGGCACTGATTCTCGAGTATGCGCTTGGTGCAGCAACGGTTTCTATCGCCTGGAGTGAATTTCTAAATAAACTGCTGGATGGAGCCATTCCCTATGAATGGTGTCATGCGCCGTCGGAAAGCGCCCTTATTAATGGTGTAATGCATAGTGGAGTAATGAACGTTCCGGCACTATTCATTCTGCTTTTACTATCTCTCTTGCTAATCAAAGGCACGAATGAGTCGGCAATCGTCAACGCCGTAATTGTATTTATCAAGGTGGCAATTGTGTTAGTCTTTATTGCAATTGGGTGGCAGTTTATAAATCCAGCCAATCACACGCCATATCTTATCCCTGCGGATGCTCCCCCGGCTCAACAGCTGGACGGCACAATGTATTCCTATCAAAGCTTTTTTAACCATGGATGGGGAGGAGTGTTAAAGGGTGCGGCTATTGTATTCTTCGCCTTCATTGGTTTCGATGCGGTATCAACAGCTGCACAGGAAGCAAAAAACCCGAAGAGGGATATGCCAATTGGAATTCTTGGTTCACTTGCTATCTGTACAGTTCTTTATATTCTTTTCTCTTATGTTTTGACCGGCGTTGCACCTTATACTGATTTCGTTAAATCAGGAAAAGAAGCTTCAGTAGCCTATGCAATTGATACTTATATGCACGGTTATGGCTGGCTGGCCACGATGGTAACGGTAGCTATTCTGGCAGGATTTTCTTCCGTAATTCTGGTGATGCTGATGGGGCAAAGCCGTGTGTTTTACACAATGTCATCCGATGGCCTTTTACCAAAAGTTTTTTCAGACCTGCATCCTAAATATCGCACTCCATACAAGAGCAATCTCATTCTTTTTGTATTCGTCGGAGCCTTTGCCGGCTTTATACCGGGAGACGTTGCCGGCGACCTTACCTCAATAGGCACCCTGCTTGCATTTGTATTGGTTTGTCTGGGTGTAATTATTTTAAGGAGAACCGACCCGAATCTGCCAAGACCTTTCAAAACACCACTCGTTCCTCTAGTACCTATTCTTGGTATGATAGTATGTACAGCTATGATCGTCAGCTTGTGGGGCTATACACTCACCAGCGCAGTTGTGTGGATGCTGATCGGTCTCGTCGTTTACTTTGGTTACAGCAAGAAGCACTCGAAACTTAAATAAATTCGATATTCATTTTTTGAAGAAAGGTTGATCGGTTATCCGGTCAACCTTTCAACTTTTAGACTATTTTTGCCATCCAGAAAACAGTTTTATAATGGGAAGGATTTTTGAAGTCAGAAAAGCCACCATGTTCGCCCGCTGGGACAGAATGGCCAAACAGTTTACAAGAATTGGAAAGGAAATTGCCATCGCCGTTAAGGCTGGTGGACCTGATCCTGGCATCAACCCCGCCCTGAGGCGTTGTTTTCAGAATGCAAGAAGCGTTGGAATGCCAAAGGACCGTGTAGAAGCCGCGATCAAGCGCGCCACTGGCAAAGACATGGTCAATTTTGACGAAGTTCTTTATGAAGGTTACGGACCACACGGTGTGGCTATCCTGGTGGAAACAGCTACAGACAACCATGTGAGAACGGTTGCAAACGTAAAATCGGTTTTTAACAAAGGGGGCGGTACGCTTGGCAATTCCGGCAGCGTAAGCTTTCAGTTCAAAAAAATGGGTGTTTTCAAATTGAAGACGGAAGGGTTGAACCAGGAAGACCTCGAACTTGAACTGATAGACTGCGGTCTGGATGAACTCGGCGAAGGAACGGGTGAAAACAACGAAACAGTACTCGTGCTTCGCTGCGCATTCACTGATTTCGGAAACCTTCAAAAAGGACTGGAAGAAAGAAATATCACCCCCATCAGCGCAGAGCTTGAGTGGATTCCAAACATCACAGTGGAACTCAACGAAGCCGATGCGGAAGAAGTACTGAAACTGGTGGACAAAATAGAGCAGGATGAAGACGTTCAGAAAGTCTTCCACAATCTCCAATAAAAATCATTTGAACAGCGTAGTCCTTTTTGATGGTTTGTGCAATCTCTGCAGCAACAGCGTGCAGTTTGTCATCAAAAGGGACGACAACAAGATTTTCAAATTTGCATCTCTGCAATCTCCCTTTGCAGAAAACGCGTTGCGCTCTGTCACAACCCCTGGCGGCGGACTGAAATCGATAGTGCTTATTGAAAACGGTGAAGTCTATACTAAATCCACGGCAGCGTTAAAAGTTTTTTCGCAACTTCCGGGATATAAATGGATGAAATCTTTGCTGATATTTCCACGCTTTATCAGAGATGCAGTGTATGACCTTATCGCCAGAAACCGGTATAGCTGGTTTGGCAAAAAGGACGCCTGCTGGATCCCAACGGAGGAATTGAAGTCGAGGTTTATTCAGTAAACATTTCGCGGATAAGCTCTACGATCTCTTCCACATTCGGTTTGCTGAAATAATCGCCATCGCTTGCATACCCCGGTCTATGGGCCTTTGCAGTCAGGGTACGTGGGGCAACATCGAGGTATTTGTAGCCGCCCTGTTTTTCTATTACCTGGGTATACAGATACGCTGAAGCTCCACCCGGCACATCTTCATCTATGAATACGATGCGGTTTGTTTTCTTCAGCGAATCAAGAATTTTATGGTGAATATCAAAAGGTAGAAGCGTCTGCACATCGATGATCTCAATACTGATATTCATTGCTTCGAGCGCAATAGCCGCATCCTGAATAATACGCAGCATGGAACCGTAAGAAACAATGGTAAAGTCACTCCCTTCACGAATGATCTCGGGAACGCCGAGCGGAACGGAAAGCTGGCCAAGATTTGCAGGTAATTTTTCTTTCAGGCGATATCCATTCAGACATTCAATTACAATCGCCGGATCAGCACCTTTCAGCAATGTATTGTACATCCCTGCTGCCTGCACCATATTTCTCGGCACGCAAACATGCATGCCACGGAGTGAATTGATGATCATACCCATCGGCGAACCGCTGTGCCAGATGCCCTCCAGGCGGTGACCTCTCGTGCGCACAATCAGCGGAGCTGCCTGCCTGCCTGCTGTTCTGAAATGCAGTGTGGCGGCATCATCGCTCAACGGCTGCAATCCATACAACAGATAGTCCAGATACTGAATCTCTGCAATGGGGCGCAGTCCACGCATGGCCATGCCCATGCCCTGCCCTATGATGGTGAGTTCTCTTATTCCCGTATCAAAAATGCGATCGGATCCATGCTTGTTCTGCAGACCTGCAAATCCCTGGTTTACATCTCCGATAAAACCGAGGTCTTCCCCAAAGGCCAGCACTTTCGGATTTGAGGCAAAAAGCTGGTCGAAGTACCGGTTTAAAATCTCATAGCCATTCATGGTGGGGCCATCGGTATTGTATTCGGCTTTTACTTCCGCTATCGCATGAATATTTTTTGGACCCTGGTTATAGAGATAAGTATTGTAGAGGGCTGCATTTTCCTTTTTCAGCTCATTGTAATATTCCTTCAACTGATTTGTCTCGGTATTGCCGGATGCATAAATCGCCTGGTGCAATGCCTTCATGACATCTCTCCTGTTCGGCTCCCTGTTTGAAGTAAGTGTGGAAGCGATTTTGGCAAGACCTGCATTTTCCCCTATCAGTTCTGCGGTTTTTTTCGCCTGCTCGCGAATAGGCTGTTGGTAGTGGTCCCAGGCTGTGTTTTTGCACTCGCGGACATATGCCTTTGCCGCATTCACCAGTTCACTTAATTCTTCTTCGTCGGCCAGCTCATTTGAAATGATCCACTCACGCAGTTTTTTGATGC
Source organism: Chitinophagaceae bacterium (assembly GCA_014379785.1). GTDB lineage: Bacteria > Bacteroidota > Bacteroidia > Chitinophagales > Chitinophagaceae > JACMLD01. Next base: position 13,699 of record JACMLD010000045.1, on the reverse strand, counting down.
AATCCCACTCACGTTCCCACTCAAGTCTTTCGGGCGACTTATAACGCTCATGGCTACCCGAAGTTGAATGACCCTGTGGCTGTGTTACTTCTTCTACATGGAAGAGGGCGGGTATATGTGTTTCGCGGGTTTTATTAATGCCCGCTTCAAACACTTCGCACATGCCTGCATAATCCCAGGCTTTCACTTTATAGATATCGATGCCGTTGGTCCCTTCTTTTTTCTGAAATCCCTTCAGCGCTTCGGAGATAGAGCCCTTGGTGGTCTGGTATTTTTTGGGCACGGAAATTCCATATCCGTCGTCCCACACAAAAATAGCCAGCGGTACCTGCATTACTGCTGCGGCATTTACCGTTTCCCAGAAATGACCTTCGCTGGTAGACGCGTCTCCGATGGTTGCAAAACAAACCTCGTTGCCATGATCCGAAAGCTGTGTGAATTCGCCCAGCTGCGCAACATGTCGGAATGCTTTGGAAGCATATGCCAGTCCAAGTGCCTTGGGCATCTGCGCGGCAGTTGGCGCCATGCCTGCCGCAAGGTTTTTTCTATTGACGAGATCAAGAAATTCACCATCGTCGCCGATGGCTGCGGTAGCGAAATGTGAATTCATCTGCCGGCCGCCGCTATGGGGGTCGTTGTTTCTGTCGGGGTCCGCATATAATTGCGCAAAAAATTCTGTGATGTTTGCGCCACCAGTTGCAAAAGCAAATGTCTGATCGCGATAGTAACCGCTATAGAAGTCACCGGGTCGGAAAAACTTTGCCATTGCTACCTGCGGCAACTCTTTTCCATCGCCAAAAATGCCAAATTTGGCTTTACCCGTCAGCACCTCTTTTCTGCCGAGAAGACTGGCTTCACGACTCTGGCAGGCAAGTCTGAAATCGTTCAGCACTTCTTCCCGGAAATGGTCGTATGACAATTTCTCGGCAGCAGCAAGATCTTGTGTAAGGGTTGACTCCATGGAGCAAATATAACACACTATAAACTTTATTTTCCCCCGTGCCAGCTCTTCTTTAATCTCCTATATTTGCCGCCATGTCGAAAGCAGGTACGGATACCCCCTTAATGCAGCAGCACAAGGCTATTAAACAAAAATACCCTGATGCCATCCTGCTTTTTCGCGTGGGCGACTTCTATGAAACTTTCGGCACCGATGCCGTGATCGCATCGCAGGTGCTGGGCATCACACTCACCAAAAGAAACAGTGGTGCGCCATCGTCATCTGAGCTCGCAGGTTTTCCCCATCATTCGCTCGACACCTATCTGCATAAACTGGTGAAAGCGGGTTATCGCGTTGCAATCTGCGACCAGCTTGAAGATCCGAAGCAGGCAAAAGGAATTGTGAAGAGAGGCGTAACAGAACTCGTTACGCCGGGTGTAGCAACCAATGATAAATTATTAGAATACAACAGCAATAATTTTCTGGCAGGGATTCATTTTTCCGGCGAGGAAACAGGCATTGCATTCCTCGATATTTCTACCGGTGAGTTTTTTGTGGCAAGCGGAAACCAGGAATATATCGACAAACTACTGCAAACCCTGAAGCCGGCAGAAATCATTTTTCAAAGAAGTTTTCAGAAACATTTCAAGGAAAATTTTGGTAACAAGTTTTACACTTATACCCTTGAGAGCTGGATTTTTGATGAAGCCTATGCCACCGAGGGTTTGCTGAAGCATTTCGGCACCCACTCACTGAAGGGATTTGGCATTGAAGGCATGCACGAGGCGATTGTGGCAGCCGGTGCCATCATGCATTATCTCAAAGACACCGAACATCCCAACCTGCAGCATATTACTTCCATACACCGGCTTGATCGGGAAGATTATCTGTGGATGGATCGGTTCACGATCAGAAACCTGGAATTGCTGGGAAATGCTGAACAGGGGAATACCCTTCATAAGGTGCTCGACAACACCATATCGCCAATGGGTGCGAGAATGCTGAAACGATGGATCGTGATGCCGCTGAAAGACATCAGAAAGATAAACGAGCGGCTTGATCTGGTTGAATTTTTTATCATTGAGACGGACCTGCGCAACAGCCTGATGCAACATATCCGCCAATGCGGTGATATTGAAAGACTGGTGAGCAAAATTCCTTCAAAAAAAGTATCACCGAGAGAGGTGATGCAGCTTGCACGCGGATTACAGCATATCGAAGCAGTAAAGAAACTATGCAATGACTCTTCAAATATGTATCTGAAGCGATTGGCAGATGCGCTGAACCCATGTCATTATATTTTTGAAAAAATCACAAAAGAGATTACAGAAAATCCGCCTGCCGCCGTTGCAAAGGGCGGAGCCATCCGTGAAAATGTAGATGCTGAGCTCGACCAGTTGAGACTGATTGCGCACGGAGGAAAAGAATACCTGGTTTCACTGCAGTTGAAAGAAGCGGAGAAAACGGGCATCTCATCCTTGAAGATCAGCTTCAACAACGTCTTTGGCTATTATCTTGAAGTGACTAATTCACATAAATCAAAAGTGCCGCCGGAGTGGATCAGGAAACAAACACTCGCGAATGCAGAGCGATATATCACGCCGGAATTAAAAGAATACGAAGAAAAAATTACAGGAGCAGAAGAAAAAATCCTTGCAATTGAGTATGCCGTCTATGACCGGCTGCTGCTGGAATTACAGGATTTTATTGCACCAATACAGGTCAATGGCAATATCATGGCCATACTGGATTGCCTGATATGTTTCGCTAACAATGCACTTCAGTCCGGATACAAAAAACCGCTGATGCATGAAGGCCTTGAACTGGATCTTAAAAACAGCAGGCATCCGGTGATTGAAAAAAACCTGGCGCCCGGGGAGGATTTTATTGCAAACGATATTTTACTCGACCCCAATTCCCAACAGATCATTATTCTTACCGGACCCAATATGAGTGGTAAGAGTGCTATCCTTCGTCAAACTGCGCTGATTACACTCATGGCGCATATGGGCAGCTTCGTCCCTGCGGAACAGGCAAGAATACCGCTGACCGATAAAATTTTTACAAGGGTTGGCGCATCAGACAATCTCAGCGGCGGCGAGAGCACGTTTATGGTTGAGATGAATGAGACCGCCAGCATCATCAACAATATCACCGACAGAAGCCTCATTCTGCTGGATGAAATTGGCCGTGGCACATCTACCTATGACGGTATCTCCATTGCCTGGAGCATTGTGGAACATTTGCACCATTCCCCGAGTCAGCCAAAAACACTTTTTGCCACGCATTACCATGAGCTGAATGAATTGGAAGAAAAACTGGAAAGAATAAAGAATTTTCATGTAACCAATAGAGAAGTCGCAAACAAAATCATCTTCCTGAGAAAACTGGCGGCAGGCGGAAGCACGCACAGCTTTGGTATACATGTGGCAAAAATGGCAGGGATGCCTCCCTCGCTGATAAAAAGAGCCAATGAAATCTTAAAACAGCTTGAAGAAAAGCATGTGGACGAGTCGATAGCGGAGAATGTTAAAAAGCTCAGTGCACCCAAAGTGCAGCTGTCGATTTTTGACGCGCATTCACAGACATTTTCCGAAATTCGAAGCCTGGTAGACAATCTGGACATCAACCGCCTCACGCCCGTGGAGGCCTTGTTAAAACTAAGCGAAATAAAGAATCTTCTGAAGTAAATGCGCCGGGTGGCTGGGTCGATTTTTGCAACTTTTCCGGGAAAGCAATCGTCTTCGCTTCATGATCTCCTTCCAATTCATACAAAAGGATTTTACCAGCTGGCTAAATGAATTTGCTGGTCAGCTCGGACTTACCCCCGATGGTCAGGAACTGGTCATACCGGCTTCTTTGGGTTCGGGTACAATTTCGGCACTTAACATCACACGCGACTTGTCCCTACTGGTGATGGATTGCAGTTTTCATGAGGATTTGGAACTGATCCGTGATCCTTCGCAGGAATATGGCATAATCCTGTTTTTCAACCAGGTGGAAATCAGTCGGTTTTTCCGCATCCGATCCGGTGAGAACGAAATGACCGAGACCAGCAAATCAAGAAATAACATCTTCCTTTCTTCCACGAATATGGAACTGGATCTTTATTACTCCGGCGGTTCCAAGCTAAAAAGGGTGGGGATTTATTTCAGTCCGGCAATGGTCAAAAAGTTTGTGCGCGACGATATGCAACTTTTTCTGACTGTATATACCGACCGGGGCCTCTATAATGTAAACCGTGAGTCGATCAACTTTGAACTGAAGACCATTCTCGATGATATTTTTCAGACCACTACAAAGGATGATTTCGGCAGACTTGTGCTTCAGAATCGTGTATTGTTGCTGACAGAAAAATTTCTTCACAACCTGCTTGCAAAAGAGGTAAACGGAGAGAAGAAAAATCATGTCAAAAAAGAGGACATCGAAAGAATTCAGACGGTGGAAAAAATCCTCACGCAGAGTGATCTCGAAAAATTTCCTTCTATCAACGAGCTTTCCAGAATGGCCATGATGAGCTCTACCAAGTTGAAGACCCGGTTCAAAGAAGTATATGGCATGAAACTCTACGAATATTACAACCGGCATCGGTTGCAAAAAGCCAGGGAGATGATCATCCGCAGCGGAACAACCATCAAGGATGCTGCTTACAGTATCGGATTTTCTAACCTCAGCAATTTTTCGCGGGCCTTCAAAAAAGAATTCGGTCTCCTGCCCACACAGCTACGCGCGAACGGATAATTCGCTACAGGTATACGTCCTCTATCAGGAAATATGCCGGCTCTTCTTCCATCATGGTGATAGAAAGAACGTCCAACTGCATCCGTGCCCAATGTGGATGTGCCGACACATATGCCAGCCCCCCTCTTAGCATTCTTTCTATTTTCTTCAGACCAATGCTGTCTTCTGGTTCTCCAAAAACATTGTTTCGCCTTGTTTTTACTTCAATTACATGCAGCACATCATCCCGTGCTGCGATGATATCGACCTCCAGCCGACCCTTCCTCCAGTTTTTGTGCAACACCGTAAACCCTTGCCTGTTCAGGTACTCAGCGGCCAGCGCCTCACCCGTTTTTCCCAAACCCCTGTTATGATCTTCCATTGCTTGACTATTTGTTTTATTTTGGCAATTCAATAAACAAGGATGGAGTATAAAAATAGAATCTATCAGCTGGATGGCAAGGTGCAATACTACCAATGGGGAGGGGAAAAATACATTCCAAATCTGTTGGGAATCCCGAACGATAAAAATCAACCTTTTGCAGAATACTGGCTGGGCGCACACAACAATGCCCCCGCTATGCTGGAAGGAACAAACCTCGACCAAACCATTGCCGACAATACCCAGATACTGGGCCAGGCTGTCGCAACAAAATTTGGTCGCCTGCCATATCTTTTGAAAATTCTGGATGTACGTGACATGCTTTCGATCCAGGTGCACCCGGACAAAAAATCAGCCGAAGCAGGTTTTGAGCGGGAAAATAAAATCGGACTTGCCAAAAACGCTCCCACCCGCAACTATAAGGACGACAATCACAAACCTGAACTGATGGCGGCCATCGGTGATTTCTGGTTGCTCCACGGTTTTAAAAACCGCAGGCATATGGACGGTGCCATCGAAGCCGTGCCTGAATTCGCTTTCATGAAAGACATCCTGGACGCCGACGGACTGAGCGTATTATACCGGACTCTCATGACCATGGAAGAATCTATGGTGAATGAAATACTGCAACCGGTCCTCGACAGAATTATTCCCCTATACCAGGAGGGAAAATTAAACCGTGAACAGGCAGATTTCTGGGCAGCCCGGGCAGCCCTGACATACAATTTGAATGGAGTGATTGATCGCGGTATCTTTTCAGTGTATCTTCTTAACCTCGTTTTTCTTCCCGCGGGCACCGCTATTTTTCAGGATGCTGGTATTCTGCATGCTTATCTCGAGGGACAGAACGTCGAAATAATGGCCAATAGCGACAATGTGCTCAGAGGTGGCCTCACTCCAAAACACATCGATGTGGAAGAACTTATGAAGCATGTGAATTTTGAACCGGTGAAACCGGATATTCTCATTCCCCAACCTGTAAATGATTTTGAGAGGGTTTTTCGCACGCCGGCTGCGGATTTTGAACTCAGCAGAATTGACATCGCCGGGGGTAATAGTTTGCCATGTGAATCGACCACAACAGACATCTTCCTCATTTTGTCAGGTTCCATCGTAGTGAGTGCCGAAAACAGCATCGCACTGGGAAAAGGGCAGTCTTTTATAAGTTTTGCAGGGACCAGCCTACGCATCGCCGCCAAAGAAAGCTGCGAAATATACCGGGCGACTGTGCCGGTAAGCAGTTTTTAGTTAATTTCGCCGAATAGATCAAAGTATGAAATCGAACAAATCACTCGCCTGGACTTTTGCCGCACTTGTTGTCATCGCAGCCCTTTACAGGGTTATCCCAAATCGTCCGCTGGGCTTTGCTCCGCAGATTGCCATGGCACTGTTTGCCGGCGCGGTCATAAAAGACAGAAAATGGGCTTTTGCTTTACCGATTTTTTCGATGCTGATCTCCGATGTTCTTTATCAGATTCTTTATGCTGCAGGTCTTACTGATATCAGAGGTTTTTATGGCAGCCAGATTGCCACCTACCTGCTGCTCGCCGGTATCACCGTCTTCGGCTTTACCATGAAGAAGATCAATATCAAAAACGTACTCGGATATTCCATCGCATCCCCAACGCTGTTCTTTCTGGCTTCGAACATGCTTGTATGGCTGGCAGGTCAGGACGATGTGCGGACGAATCTTCCGCTTCCAAAAACTGTCGGAGGACTGTTGCAATGTTACGCGCAGGCCCTTCCGTTTTACACCGGTGCGTTGATGGCCAGCGTATTTTTCTCCGCTTTACTTTTTGGTGGATACATGATGCTTTCGAAAAGAGACACGAAAGCGGTTACTGTCTAACTTATTCCGCCTGCATTTCGTAGCCGGTGTCCGCGGGCAGATTTCTCTCATCTGCGGCAGATGTTGCCAGTTCATCGCAACGATTGTTGTAGGGGTTATCGGCATGTCCTTTCACCCAGACAAACTTCAGCTGATGCTTTTTACTGAGTGCGTCGAATCTCGTCCATAGATCCCTGTTTTTCTTTCCGCCCTTAAAGCCCGTGCGCATCCAGTTTTTTAGCCAGCCTTCCATATAGGCCTTTACAACGTATTGACTGTCGCTGTAAATCACCACCTTCAGATTTTCTTTTTTTAATTCTTCCAGCGCTGCGATCACAGCCATCAATTCCATTCTGTTGTTGGTCGTCTTACGGAAACCGCCAGACAATTCCTTTTCTACGGTTCCCCACCTGAGGATGGCACCATACCCCCCGGGACCTGGATTGCCTCTTGATGAACCATCAGTATAGATAATAAGTTCTTTGTCTGCCATTCCTTTATTCAAATATGGGGGCAATGATATCCCCTTTCATAAATACCACGGCACGGCCACTCATCTTAACCCTGTCACCGACCAATTCGCAGTCAAGATACCCACGCCTTTTCGAAAGCTGGATGGCCTTCATCTTTGTTTTGCCCAGTTTTGCAGACCAGAAAGGAATCATAATGGTATGCGCGGAACCCGTTACCGGATCTTCATCGATGCCGCTCTGCGGATAGAAACAACGGCTTACAAAATCGGCCGATTCACCTTTTGACGTGGCAATGACTCCGCGGCATGGTGTCAGTGCGAGCTGTTTAAAATCCGGACTCAGACTTTCTACCACCCGTTGAGATGGAAGTACAACCATATAATCGAAAGAAGTTTTGTAAACGGGAACAGGCTCCACTCCCAGTCCTTCGAAAATGCCTCTTGGGATTGAGTGCAGCAATTCAGGCGGATTGGAAGGGAAGTCAAGCGTCAGCACTCCATCCTCGGTTCTGTCGACTTTCAACAGTCCACTCTTACAATGAAAACTCAGTGATTTTTCTCCGGGTGAAATAAACTGAAACAATACCTGTGCTGAAGCCAGGGTCGCATGTCCGCAAAGCTTTACTTCTACCGAAGGGGTGAACCATCTGATATGCCATCCATTGTCTTCCAGAACCAGGAATGCCGTTTCACTGAGATTGTTTTCCATGGCAATATTTTGCATGGTGTCATCACTCAGCCAGTCTTCGAGTATACAGACTGCTGCCGGATTGCCATGAAATATCCGATCGCCGAATGCATCTACCTGGTATATGGGTATTTTCATACTTGCAGTTTTGTTTGCTACTATTTGATAAAGGTATATTCAAATATCGTCTTGCTACCCGGATAGTTGTGAATATTGTCTATCGGAATGTATTGCCTTGTCATCACCAGTTTTACACTGGCGCGCAGGTACTTTGCCACACGGCGGGCCTTGTATTCGTCAAAGTTTTTTCTTAAAAGAGAAATCCTGCCGTTTGTTGCATAACGGAATGTATTGTCGATCATTTCGGAGCAATAAATCCTGTCGGCGGTTCGCAGATCGAAAAGATGATCAAAAGCCACCCCAGTTTTTTTTATGCTGTCGAGGTATCTCAGGCCGGTGAATGCTTCTTCCTCTGACACTGGAAATCTGGTTATGCCAAATCCTGAATTTTTGTCGGGCCTCGCAAATCTTTCGAGTGATTCCAGACGCATCAGGGTATCCCCTTTCTCCTCGTCCAGATCTGGTGGAGTGATATGATATACAAAAACGCCGCTGTCTGTGACGAACGCAATTCCTGCGTGTGAATAGGTTTTATCATTTTCTGAAAGTTCGCGGATCCGGTAGCTTGTAAAATCTCTGCCGCTCCGGAGAATAACGTCACCATTGCGAATGGCGGGTACCGCACCTCTTATCATTTCGAGGTTCAGCGTTTGAGCATCAGAGACGTATTCCCGTGCCTGGTTGGAACCGCAGGCCGTCAGGAGTATCAGTAACGCAGGCATCCATCTCACCGGAATAAACTTCATCATGCTGCAAAAATAAAGACAAAAAAAATCGGCCCTCATGACGGGGCCGATTTCTATGAAAGAAAAAAATTAGTTGCTTTTGAATTCGAGCTCGTCAACACCCACCAGCGATGCATTGTTACCGTCTGGTCCACCACCCGCTACAAAATATCTGAAGGCAAAGCGACCATCAACCAAACCGGTAATACCCGCGAGTGTGATAGTAAATCTTGTCCATATTTCAGGATATCCTGTCAGCGTGAGACCCGGATTGATGTCCAGCAACAAATTGCCGAAATCGCCTGTTTCTGTCCAGATTTTACCCACCAATGCACTGCCGGTGGTAAAATTTGCGCGCACCTGCAGGCGGTCATTGCCATCTTTGCTGCTAAATGAACCGTCGTCTATATGATGACGGGTGTAGAATATGATCTGGTCGCCGTTTTTCATCTTTGTACGTGGCGAAATCAGCCATACGCTCATGTTTGAAGTAGCTGCGCCCGCATACATGTCAACACTGATAAAATCATGTGGGCCTTTCTTTCCCACATAGGCTGGAAATCCCACCACATAGTCGCTTCCGAAAGTGTATTTGTTGGTAGATTCAAAACGACCCTGTCTCCATGCTTCCTGTCCGATTTTGTCTGTATTGTTGACAATCACCCATCCTTTTCCTCCGAGTGCGCCCGCATCTTCAAATCCTTCTTTCCAGGAATTGCTGACCACTGCCGGCGGAGCTGGTGTGGTATTTTGTTTCGGATCTTTTTCACATGCCACAATGGCAACTGTGATAAAGGCGAGTAAGATAACAGGAACGTATAATTTATTTTTCATGATGTTTTTTTAGAGGTGAATTAGCGGGCACTGATATATGCTACAGAATCTATAGCTGCGGCCGTACCGAGTCCAGCGCTGCCGCCACCTTCAACAAAATAACGGAATGCAAACCTGCCCATGGTTGGCTTCGACAAACCACCGACCAGCGCTTCGAATCTTGTCCATGTGTTTGGATATGCCAGCGGGTCAATTACTGCGGTATGATATTCTTTGTAAGTAGGGTTGATATCAAGTATCACTTTGGTAAAGCTGCCCGGATTGTCTCCGCTACCAACATCGAGCCCATCACCAACGCTTGTGCGAACCTGAAGCCTGTTTGAGAAATCCGTTGAATCGCCTGTTCCAAGGTCAAATACGAGCGTCCTGGTATAAAAAACGACGCGGTCACCATTTCTCATCATGGTTACCGGAGAGACTACCCAGTTGCTGATGATGCCGGCACCTGCTGATGTGCTCAGGTAGGTAGTGCCGATATATCCAACATAACTTCCCTTTGAAGAATGTGCCGGAAAAGGAATTGGTGAAGCAAAACCAGTAACGGTAGGATTATTGAAAAGTCCCTGGATCCACATGTCCTGACCGAGCGGAGCAGAAACGTTCAGATATCTCCATCCACGGTCATAAGCTGCTGTGGCTGTATCAAATTCTTCAACAAAAGATGCATCCGGAACTGGTGGAGCAACTGTGAGGTACTCATCGTCCTTACAGGCTGCAAGGCTAACAGCCACGATAGATAAAGACAATAAGATCCTGCTCAAAGTAGAACTTCTCATAGTGCGTTAGTTAGTTGGTAAATTTTTGTGAAAATAGGCAATTATATCAAAATTAAAAAATCGCTGATATGGTTGTCATACCTGGAATACACCGGTGGAAAACCGTTCTGAATGAGGATTGTTATTGGCAGCTGAAAGTCCCTCCCCTATTAGCTTTCGTGTGTCTGCAGGGTCAATGATATCGTCTACCCATAGACGCGCAGCGGCATACCAGGGACTGGTTTGTTTTTCGTAGCTTCCCTTGATCTGGTCCAGCAATTTTTTCTCTTCTTCCGGGCTTACTACACTTCCCTTGCTTTTCATGGCCGAGACCTGAATCTGCAAAAGCGTTTTTGCCGCCTGTTCACCACCCATGACCGCAATCTTTGCTGTGGGCCATGCGTAAATAAAACGGGGGTCATAGGCTTTCCCGCACATGGCGTAGTTGCCGGCTCCGAATGAATTGCCGATGATGATGGTAATTTTGGGCACCACGGAATTTGCTACCGCATTCACCAGTTTGGCGCCATCTTTGATGATGCCCGAATGTTCGCTCCTGCTGCCCACCATAAACCCGGTGACATCCTGTAAAAAAACCAGTGGTATCTTTTTCTGATTGCAGTTCATAATAAACCTGGCGGCCTTGTCGGCGCTGTCATTGTAAATCACACCACCGAGTTGCATTTCTCCTTTTCTGCTTTTGACTATCGTCCGCTGGTTGGCAACAATGCCAACGGCCCAGCCATCTATTCTTGCATAGCCGCAGACAATTGTTTTCCCATATTCCTTTTTGAATTCTTCAAATGCAGAATCGTCGACGATCATTTCTATCAGGTCGATCATATTATAGGGCTTACCATTCCCTTCCGCCTGCAGGGTATAAAGACCGGAAGGATCTTTTTTGGGCGCTTTGGCAGCAATACGATTAAAGCCCGCAGTAGGCTTTTCACCCAGTTTTGCCATGATCTTTTTTACCTGGTCGAGACATTCTTTCTCGGTGCTGAATTTATAGTCGGCGATGCCGGAAATGGCATTGTGAGTGTCTGCGCCGCCCAGTGTTTCCTGGTCTACCTCTTCGCCGATGGCCGCTTTCACCAGGTAAGGCCCTGCCAGGAATATTGAACTGCTTCCTTCCACCATCAGTGTTTCGTCGCTCATGATCGGCAGGTATGCGCCACCGGCAACGCATGAACCCATAACGGCTGCAATCTGGGTGATGCCCATTGCACTCATGCGCGCATTGTTTCTGAATATCCGTCCAAAATGTTCTTTATCGGGAAAAATTTCATCCTGCATCGGAAGAAAGACACCGGCACTGTCCACCAGGTAGATAACCGGCAGATGATTCTCCATGGCTATTTCCTGCATGCGCAAATTTTTCTTGCCGGTTATCGGAAACCATGCGCCTGCTTTTACTGTTTGATCATTTGCCACCACCACGCATTGTCTTCCTGAAACATATCCAAGTCCGGCCACTGTGCCGCCACTGGGACAGCCACCCTGATTTTCATACATTTCATATCCGGCAAATGTGCCTATCTCTGTAAATGGTTTTCCATCGTCCAGCAAGTATGCAAGCCTTTCTCTTGCTGTCAATTTATTTTTCTCGCGCTGTTTTTCAATGGCCTTCTTGCCTCCCCCCACTGATACCTGTTCAAATCGCTGTCTGAGTTGACTCAGCAACAACTTCATCATGTCTTCATTCTTGTTCTGTTCAATATTCATAGTATATCGTTGATGGTCTGCAAAATAAGAAATAAAGGAAAGCTTAGCTTTACAACATGCATCTGAAAAGAAAGGCCTGGCTTATCGTATTGCTGCTGATTCTTGTGATCAGAATTTTTTCAAACTTTCCAGAAGCCGTGGAAAGATACTACTCTACGGGCCTGTATCCTCTTATCAGCGGGCTGCAACGAATTCTTTTCGGATGGATCCCTTTCAGCATCGGAGATATCTTATATGCGCTCACGGCAATTGTGCTGCTGGTGCGACTCATAAAATTTCTTAAAACGGTTTTCCGGAAACAGGCCACCAGGCTGTATTGGCGCAATAGCTTACTCTGGCTGGTTTTTACCGCGCTGATGGTCTACTGCTTTTTTAATCTCGTGTGGGGCTTGAATTATAATCGCATTGGCGTGGCGCAGCAACTGGAGTTAAAAATGGATCGATACACAACAGAAGAGCTTGCCGCCGTGATGTCTGCGCTTGCCGTAAAACTTGATTCGCTTGCTCCCCGTGCGGCAACAAATCGCGCAGAGCTGGGTAAGAAACGAAACCTTTTCAAGGGAGCGCTACAGGCGTATAATTCCTGCTCGAAAGACTTTTCTTTTTTAACATATAAAAATCCGAGCGTAAAGCCTTCGCTGTTCAGTTACCTCGGAGACTATATGGGCTATACAGGTTATTACAATCCATTCTCCGGTGAGGCACAGGTAAATACCACGGTGCCGGTTTTTGTGCAGCCGTTTACGGCCTGTCATGAAATTGGACATCAGCTTGGATATGCCAAGGAGAACGAGGCAAATTTCGCGGGATATCTTTCTGCGCGATCGTCTGCTGATCAGCGCTTCCGGTATTCTGTATATTTCGATATGTTTTTATATGGCATCGGCGAGCTCACTTACCGCGACAGCACGGTATCTGCGGGATTGAGAAAAAAACTGCCTGCACAGGTAAAAAAAGATGTTGCTGAACTCAGGAAGTTTTATAAGGCTTATGAGAATCCGATAGAGCCCTATATCAGGCAATTGTATGCGCAATACCTTCGCGCAAACCAGCAACCTTCCGGAATGAAATCCTACAACGAAGTGATGGCGTTTCTCGTTGCTTACTATAAAAAATACGGGGCCGAAAGTCTTTAAAATTTATTCTTCCACATCATGCTTTCTACGGGGCGGTCAGGCTGACCGCTGTACTTGGCATCTTTTTTCTGATTGTATTTTGTTTCGATTTCGCCGTCAACGGGGAAGTAAATGAGCTGACCAACAGGCATGCCTTTGTAGACTTTAACGGGTTGCTTTACAGAAATTTCAAGCGTCCAGTGACCACAAAATCCCACGTCACCTTTTCCCGCAGTTGCGTGTATGTCTATGCCTAGACGACCAGTCGATGATTTGCCTTCGAGAAAAGGCACATGCGCGTGTGTTTCGGTATATTCTTCTGTTACCCCCAGGTAAAAGATATGCGGATAGAGCACAAAACCATCTTCCGGGATTTCGAAATGTTCGATCTCGTT
>JACMLD010000404.1 GCA_014379785.1 Chitinophagaceae bacterium | reverse complement strand
CGACGCGCATTCTACTGAAATGAATCCTGAAACTTCCAATCCGGTGATTGATCTCATGGAAGAACAGAAACAGGTGACTGCAAAAGGAGGCACTATGCGTCTCGGCGCGCAGGCCTGCGAGATAAAGGAAGGAACAAGGGCAAGCGAAATATACGGTACATCCATCATCAGTGAGCGCCATCGCCACCGCTGGGAGTTCAACAACGAATACCTGGCGCGTTTTGAAGAAGCCGGCATGATTGCCAGCGGTCGCAACCCGGAAACAGGCCTTGTTGAAATTGTTGAATTACCCGGTCATCCGTTTTTTGTTGGCGTTCAATACCATCCTGAGCTGAAAAGCACGGTGGAGAACCCACACCCGGTATTTGTACACTTTATAAAGGCGGCCAAAGAATTCGCCGACCGCAAAGCATCGGTGAAGAACCCATTGCTGCAGGGTGAAATGATATAAAGTTTAGGTTTAGGCGAGCGTTAAACCTCTATCTTTGCAGCTTCTCAAAAAAATATAACTGATGAAGAGCATGGATCGTAATACGGTAATTGGTTTCGTTCTTCTTGCCGTTCTGTTATTTGCATACTTATTCAATTCCACCAAGAATAGTAATGAACTGGAAGGTCAGCGCCTGAGGGTAGAAGATTCCCTGGCGCAAGTTGTCGCTAAAAAGCAAGCGGCAGCCGTGAAATCAGATACCGTAAGCGTTGCAAAAGAGGATACCAGCACCGCTGCTACCGTTTTTAATGGCACAGAATCTAAAAAGACTCTTGAAAATGAAGTTTTCAGCGTTGTGTTCAGCAACAAGGGCGGCCAACCGGTTTCCGTGATTCTGAAAAAATACAAATCTCTCCAGGGCGGTCCCCTGCAGATGGTCAATGCGGCCACCGATAAATTTTCCTATGCAATCAATACCGGAAATCAATCCGGGCAGGTCTCGGACCTGTTCTTCGATGAAGGTCAGCTGACAAGTGGTGCCGACGGAAGTCAGTCCCTCGTTTACACGGCTACCATGCCTGACGGACGCGCTATTGTCCATCAGTACACAATCAGAAAAGACAATTATCTCATTGACTGGAACGTGCTGCTGAAGGGAGCGGATAAACTGCTGACACAAGGCGCCTTCAATTTTAACTGGATAGTAACTCCCGTGCAGCATGAAAGTGATGTACAGTACGAAAGATCTCAGTCGAATATCTGTTTTCTCGAAGACAACGATTTCGATTATATCCTGTCTAAAACAGAAAAGAAATTTGAAAAGCCCGTGCAATGGGTAGGTGTGGCTCAGCAATTTTTCAACACCACGATCATAGCACAAAAAAGCTTCAACAGCGGTGAAGTAAAATGGGTACGCGAGACGGCCGATTCAGCAGATGAAATTGCCACGGTCAATGCAACACTGCAGGCAAAGCTTCCTTTGCAGGCACAGGCAGATTTTCCAATGCAGATATATTACGGTCCCAACAGCTATAAAATTCTGCAGAATGCAGCTCCGGAAATGGACAAGATGGTGAATCTTGGCCGGGATATGTATGCGTTTGTGCGACCAATCAATAAATACATCATTCTTCCGGTATTCAGTTTCTTCAAAAGTTTTATTGGAAGCTTTGGTTTGGTCATTGCGCTGCTGACATTGTTTATCCGGTTACTTACATCACCATTGGTGTATACGAGTTATCTGAGCGGAGCGAAGATGAAAGCGCTTCGCCCTGAGCTCGAAATATTAAAAAAGAAATACCCCGACCAGCAGACATACGGCATGGAGCAGATGAAGCTTTTCCGTGAGGCAGGTGTAAATCCGCTCGGAGGCTGTATTCCGGCTCTGTTGCAGATCCCGATATTCTTTGCATTGTATAGTTTTTTTAATTCAAACATTGACCTGAGAGGTCAGGCGTTTCTGTGGGCAGAAAACCTGGCCAGTTATGATGTGATAGCACGGCTGCCATTTTCTATTCCATTGAATTATGGTGACCACGTCAGCCTGTTTACCATTACGGCAGTGGTGACGAGTTTTCTTATTTCTATTTACAATATGAATATGACTCCGGATCAGAACAACCCGGCGTTGAAGTACATGCCTTATATTTTTCCTTTTATCCTGCTTTTCATATTCAATAAATTGCCGGCGGCCCTTACCTGGTATTACACGGTTTCAAACATTATTACATTGATCCTTCAATGGGTGATTCAGAATTATATAATTGACCATTCAAAGATCCTTGCAAAGCTGGAGGAGAATAAGAAAAAGCCCAAGACGAAATCAAAATGGGCAGAGCGGCTTGAGCAGATGCAGGAACAGCAGAAAAAGATGAAAGACGCCCGTAAATAAAGGCGAAACACAAATCTTTGTTAACAAGAAATGTCAAAGACGTGCAACGGTGTAAATTGCCTGCACGTCTTTATTCGTTAGTAATGAATTGAAAAACAAATGAAAAAGAAAATCTTCTCTGTATTCGCGGTGTTGTTGTTTACAGGGATTTCAGCGTTTAGTCAGAAAAAAGTTTCGGAGCTGACGTTGGTCTATGATGCAAGCATCAGCAGTGGTGCTTCCGCCCAGCCAAAATTGGCAGACGCTTTTGATGGCACAACTACAACCATCTATATCAAGGGCATGATGAGCCGTTCGGAAATGTCAAGTGCCCTGGCTTCTTTCGTAACCATTCACGACGCACGTACAGGCGCAGCGACGGTACTTCAGGAGATCAGCGGACAGAAACTGCTGATACGCATGACAGCCGAGAACTGGCAGGAAAAGAATCGCAGATACGAAGGGGTTACTTTTATTCCGGGCACCGAAACAAAAGTGATTGCAGGTTATAAATGCAGACAGGCGCTTGCTACCATGAAAGACGGTTCTACCTTCTCTGTATTCTTTACCGATGAAATTGTTCCTGAGAATGCAGAGTACAGCGCGCAGTTCAGGAATCTGGAAGGCATTCCGCTGGAGTACGAATTGACACAGGGTAAGTTGAAAATAAAGTATACAGTCTCCCGCATCACGCTGAATCCTGTTCCCGCTTCAAAATTTGATATTCCGAAGACAGGGTATCGGGAGTTGACTTATGAGGAGAGCAGGAAGAAGATGTAAAGGATGAGGGAGAATGTGAGGGAATGTGGGAGAATGAGGGAAAATGTGCTGAATGCTGCTGCAGTCATTCCGACTCCGGCCTGAAAGGCCTGGGTGGAGGAATCCCCAACCGATTTGGAGTCGGAAAGCGCCGGGGGATGTCTCCATTCGCTTCGCTCGGTCGACAAGACGTAGATTGCTAATGGTGATAAAAACAAAAAGTGAAGCATTGCTTCACTTTTTTTATGGGAGAAAGTCTTAAGTATTATTTGATGCCGACCTTCAGATTGAAAACCTGGAGATTTGATTTTGGCTGGCAGTTCGTGGTCATCTTGTAACGGGAAGGAAGGATATAAGTCGTATTCCCTTTTTGATAAGTAACTACCGAATTGAATGAAATGGTATTGTTGACCCTGGTCTGCGCAAACATCATGCTTCCGCGATACAGAGGACCCGTTTTCAAAGTGAAACCATTGGTCGTTCTGATGGCTCTCACATCAGGAACAACTGTTTTCTCATTTGATTTATTACCACCACCACCAATGCTCGCAAAAGTCATTGCGGCTAAACCAATCAGCAGGAAAGACGCAAAGGCCTTTTTAACTGATGAAGTCGATATGGAAGTTTTTGTAAACATTAAAGCAAAAGTACAAAAAAATTATCCTAATTAACTAACCGTTTAACACATATTTTACATATTCTTTAACGCGTTTAGAACCATGCTATTAGACGCCATTTCTTTTCTAAACCGGCGCAAATGGCCCCACCCTACCGGAAATGCGCGTTTTTTTTGCCCGAAAATTCGGTTATTTGCCTCCTGATTCCGCCCTAAAATAAATTGGTTCTGTTCGCATATTGTCCTAACTTTCAATAACTCGTAGCCAATGAGAGAAAATCCTTACCGCCAGGACAAAGAAGAAATGAAACATTTGCTCGCACAGTATCAGAATTTGCGGGCAGGGCGAAGCCACAGCTTTCTCGACGAAGAATCCTTCGAAAAAATAATTGACCACTTTGATGAATCGGAAGACCTGTCGCAGGCTTTGGAAGCCGCAGACACCGGAACCGAGCAATATCCCTATTCATCCATGCTGCTGCTAAAAAAGGCAGACCTGCTCATCGCCACGCGCCGTTACCACGATGCCCTGCAGATTCTCGAACAGGCCGGGGTGCTGGATGGCAGCGATATCAACCTCTACATTCTGAAGACCGATGTATACCTTGCGCTGGACCAGCAGGAGAAGGCGGTGGAGTTGCTCGAAAATGCACTCCAGCACTTTGACGGCGAAGAGCGCATAGACCTTCTGTTTGAGCTCGCAGACGTGTACGACGACTATGAAGAATTCGACAAAATTTTCGATTGCCTCAAACTGATCCTCGAACAGGACCCCGTCAATGAAGAAGCGCTGTACAAGATTTGTTTCTGGACGGACTTCACCGGCCGGAACGAAGAAAGTATAAAATTACACCTCGGTATCATCGACGAGTTCCCTTATAGCGAACTTGCCTGGTTTAATCTTGCAGCCGCTTACCAGGGCATCAAACTCTACGAGAAATCAATTGATGCGTATAAATATGCGCTGGCAATTGATGAAAAATTTGATTACGCATACCGGAATATGGGAGATGCCTATATCCGGCTCAGAAAATACAAGGATGCCATTGAAGTGCTGGAAAAAGTACTGGAGCTTTCAAGACCCGAAGATGTCATTTACGAAGCAATAGGTCATTGTTATGACAGGTTGAAAAACCATGCACAGGCAAGGTTCTACTACAGAAAGGCATCACATTTCAGCCAGGGCGACAGCAAGCTGTATTATAAAATTGCCCAGACATATATGAACGAGGAGCAGTGGTCGCAGGCTGTAAAGCAGCTTGAACAGGCCATGCAGATACACCGCAATTATCCGGAGTACAACCTCGCTATGGGAGAATGCAAGATGAGGCTGGGAGAAATAAAAGAAGCCATCCAGTTTTTTTCGGTCGTGGTGAGATCGAGACCAAAAAACGTTGCCGGCTGGGAAGCCCTCATCAGATGCCTCTACAATGCCAAATACTATTCAGAAGCGCTGGAGCAGGTCAATGCAGCCCTGCAGCATACAGACGGCAAAGCCCTCTTTATTTTCTATTACAGCGCAGTTTCATTTGCCATGGGCAAATCGAAAGAAGGACTGATACAACTCGAAAGAGCAATGTATAAGTCGGCCAAACACCTCAAAAAATTTGTCGAACTCAATCCGGCCATACTTCAGAATCAGCACGTTGTTGACGTCATCGCATCTTTCAAAAGAAAGAAGAATTCCCAGTAGATCAAATGGGCAGGGACCGTTTATCGTTTGTTTCCTATTTTTGCGCCTCGTTCTGATTTATACACCAATCAATAATCCTGTTTAACAGATGAATTTTAATCTTTCGCAGATTCCTGAGAGAAGCCAGAAACCCAGGAAAGATGGTCTGACAATGGTGATGGATAAGGGGTTGAGCGTGGAAGAAGCCAGGAATTTCTTAAGTGTTTGCCACCCGCATGTTGATATCATAAAATTGGGTTTTGGAACATCCTTTGTCACCCCAAACCTGAAAGACAAATTAAAGGTCTATGCAGAGCACGATATTCCCGTTTATTTCGGCGGTACCCTCTTCGAAGCCTTTCTTATCAGAAATCAATTCAACGACTATATCGAAGTCTGCAAGGAATTCAATGTCGGCTACATGGAAGTAAGCGATGGGTCGATCAATATCCCTCATGCTGAGAAATGCGGCTATATAGAAAAACTTACCAAGCACGGGATTGTATTGAGTGAAGTAGGAAGCAAAGATGCCGAACACATCATTCCACCTTATAAATGGATTGAACTGATGCGGGCCGAACTCGCGGCGGGCTCTGCCTATGTGATCGCCGAAGCAAGAGAAGCAGGTAACGTGGGTATCTATCGCGGAAGCGGAGAGGTTCGCGAAGGCCTTGTGCAGGAAATTCTCACGCAGATACCAGCTGAAAAAATTCTCTGGGAAGCACCGCAGAAGGCACAGCAGCTTTATTTCATTGAACTGATCGGCGCCAATGTAAACCTGGGCAATATCGCACCAACAGAGGTCATCCCTCTGGAGACCATGCGCATTGGCCTGAGAGGCGATACATTCGACTTATTTCTGAATAAAGAAGCTGTTGAATGAGAAATTTTGGACTGATAGGATATCCGCTGTCCCATTCTTTCTCAAAAAAATATTTTACAGACAAGTTTGAAAAGGAAGGCTACCGGGAATGCACATACGAAAATTTCCAGGTACCTGATGAAGAAGCCCTCTCTGGTTTTTTCTCAAATCTTCCCGCACTCAGCGGATTTAATATCACGATTCCCTGGAAGGAAAAAATGTTGCCTTTTCTCCATTGGCAGTCGCCCGCTGTCAAATCAATCGGCGCCTGTAACTGTGTACGAATAGAGAATGGAAAGACACATGGTTTTAATACCGATGTAAAAGGCTTTACGGATTCTCTCTTACCACTTTTAAAACCTGCACACAATAAAGCCCTGATTTTAGGAACAGGTGGCGCCTCCAAGGCAGTTGCTCATGCGCTCCGGGAACTGGGAATTGCATTTCTTTTTGTCAGCCGAAATCCTGTAAAAGGGTCCGTTACCTATGCTGCACTGGATGAAAAAATCATCAGCAGCCACCCGCTCATTATAAATACCACTCCGCTTGGAATGCACCCGGATATCGAAGCAGCGCCGGATTTGCCCTATCAGTACATCGGTCCCGGGCATTATCTGTTTGATCTGACCTACAATCCGGCCTTCACCTCTTTTCTCAGGAAAGGAGCGGAGAGAGGCGCCTCCATTCTGAACGGAAAGGAAATGCTTATTATACAGGCAGAAGAAAGCTGGCGGATATGGAATGCACCATTCAGCGAGCTTATCGGATAAAAATTATTTTTGCAGCGTCGGGGATAGCAGCAACTTTCTTTCTCTCATAGTCATAACAGATCATTCCGGTTTTCACCAATGCGATTATTTCTCCCTGGATCTTTTTTGTAAACCGGTAATAGAGTTCGAAAGAGAATTTCGAGATTTCTCCCATCGCTATTTCTGCATGAATGCTGTCGCCATAGAAGACTTCGGATTTGAATTCAATCACCGCATCACTCATGATCATGCCGATGCCGCCGAAATCAAGTTCTGTAAAACCCGAAGCGCTCAGAAACTGCATCCTCACTTCATGGGCGATTGTGAGAATGGTATCGTTTCCAACATGCCCGCCATAATTGAGATCGGTAATACGCACCGGGATAGTGGTGGTGAAAACAACAGGTTCGGGAAAGCTGATTTTTATTCTGGCCATGTAGATTTTATTCCGGCAGAAGTTATCACTGATTTTTCTCGATGAGATCTTTCAGTTCCATTATATCAAGAAAATTGCCTGCGGCGGGGAAATAAGAAGATTCTTTGATCGCTACCCTCCATTCTGCAAATCTTTTCTTCCACAGAGCGTTTTCAGGACCAGTACTCTGGCTGTTTTCATCATCGTGCATGTACCTGATGAATTCTCCGAAGCGGGATGAGATTCTTGTGCGGCTCCCGTCGGGACCCGACACCATCATGTAATTGCTGTTGGCAGTCATGGGAGCCATGTCGCGCATTACAGCGGCATTCTCGTCGCGTATCAATGGAGAACTGATCGTGATATTGTATTCACCGGCCACAGAATTGTTTTCGACGGGAGAAAATTTCAATACCCTGGGATCTTCGCGGGGGACCGTCTTTGATCCGAAGCCCGCAACAGGTAAAACGGAAGCGATAGAAGCGGCGGGTGCAATTGCCGATGGGCCGGCAACGGCGACTGGTTCCTGCAATTTTCTTGTATCACCTGCAGTTGCTGAAGTATCAGCTTCGCTGTTTACAGCCATTTCAGAATTCCGGTTATTAAACTGTGTAAAATAAATCCATCCACCTGCCAGTATGATCAATGCGGCGGCAACAGCCCACTTCATATAACGTCGGTTCATCTGAATGAGCGGCGCATGGTTTGCAATGATGGTGGGGGCGTCTGACTCGTCGAGTTGTTTCGAAATATTCAACCAGGCATCAGGTGGTGGTGGCACTGACCAGGCGGACAACTTGCCGGATAGATAAGCGTATTGATTGTCGTCGTCAAGCCTTTCAGACACTGCTTCCCAGTTGGCGGCAGGGGGTAAGGTTTCGTAGCCGAGCAATTTATGTTTTAAAAGGTCCGACATCAGGGGCGTGTTAAAGATGGATTTTTCTTATTCATAAATTCCTGAACTTTTTTCTGCAAAATAGATTTTGCTCTTGCGAGCTGTGATTTGCTGGTTCCTTCACTAATGCCAAGCAATGTTCCGATCTCTTTATGCGAATAACCTTCTATCACGTATAAGTTAAACACTGAACGGTAACCCGGAGCGATTTCCTGTACGAGCTGAATGATATCTTTTTCGGCCAGGTGATCCAATACGTTCCAGGACTTGTCTTCAATCGTTTTTTCTTCGCTTTCGCTGAGGCTGTTGAGGTTTACCTTTCTCCGATAGTGTTCGATTGCTGTGTTTACAAAAACCCTTCGAACCCAACCCTCAAATGAGCCTTCTTTCCGGAATTTGGTCAGATTTCTAAAAATCTTGATAAATCCCTCCTGCAGAAGATCCTGTGCATCGTCGGCATTGTTGGCGTAGCGCAGGCAGACCGCATACATTTTCGGCGAAAATCGCTGGTACATCAGTTCCTGGCTGCGCCGTTCCCCAGCTATGCATCCATCTATTAAGTCGTAGTCCGTTATGTTATGGTTGCTTAGTTCACTCAAATTATCTTCTTTATTTTGGGAATTTACGAATGTTTACTGCGTATTGACGCAAAAATGAAACCAGCGAGTCTGCTGCTTTCCGGCGATGGCTGTAAAGGTTTTTCTCCTGCGGATCCATTTCTGCAAAGGTTTTGGTCGCGTTTTCAGGTGAAAATACCGGGTCGTATCCAAATCCCCCGCTACCCGATGGCTCATTATGGATCCTCCCTTCGCATATCCCTTCAAATTGCCTTTCTTCTCCTTCCAGTATCAATGATATGACTGTGCGAAATCTTGCTTTTCGGTCCGGTTTTTCCTGAAGCCGGTGCAGAAGTTTGGAGATATTGTCAGGGAATGCCGAGTCGCCGTGGGCATATCTCGCACTTTTGACTCCGGGCTCTCCACCAAGTGCATCCACCTCCAAACCAGTGTCTTCGCTGAAGCAGTCTAAGCCCGTAAGCCGGTGAATCACTGTGGACTTTTCCTTTGCATTTTCTTCCAGTGTGTCATGCGGTTCCGGAATATCGATATCGATTCCGGCGTCTTTGAGCGAGACAAGCTGAAATGCATCACCGATCGCGATTTGCATTTCCCTGACCTTGTTATGATTGTTTGTCGCGAATATGAGTTTCATGTCCGGGTATTCTATACGCCAAATATTTGCTTCAGGCTCTGCCAGAGTTTCGTTTTCAACTGCTTTGCTTCAGCGGTATTGCTGTTCATCATCCCCAGTGGGGGCGCCATGATGGCTGTTGTGCTGTCCTTCTCGAGGATGCTGAACTGCTCCGCACCCGCATAGCCAAATACAGCAGGCTCAATCCCGAATACCAGCAGGCTGGTGAACGCGGTTTCTTCTTTCAGCGATTTCAGATCAAGATTGTTTTTATGATAGTTCACAATGGCCACGTCGCCAAGATTCAGTCTGCACGCCCCCATGATACTGGTGAGAAAACTGAGTTCGCCATCCGGCAGGTAGACATCTTTTTTTGAGTCGACCACTATGCAGATATGCTTTCTGTTTTCACCCAGCCATTGGAGTTTTTTCTCTGCCGGTGCTGCAACCACCTCATCGGGAGAAGCTACCAGGGTGTTCCGGTATAATTCCGCCAATACGTAATCGGGTAGCTGAACGTTGTGCAGGTCTCCTAACATCTGTTAGTTTTTTTTGAATGGACTGTAAAACTTTGTTTCTTTGCAGCAAATGTAAATCAATATGACCGGCACAGTTGAAATTCCTGTTACCAAGGTAGAGAGGAGCAAATTGAATGATATACCGCTGGAAAATATTCCATTCGGAAAATATTTTACCGACCATATGCTGGAGGCAGATTATGAGAATGGAGAGTGGAAAAATGTGGAGATCAAGCCTTATCAGCCTTTGCTGCTGAGTCCGTCGCTGGCGGCGCTGCACTATGGCCAGGCTATCTTTGAGGGTATCAAAGCTTATAAAAATCAGGACGGCGAGGCTTTTATTTTCAGGCCTTATGATAATTTCCGTCGATTCAATCTGTCTGCCGAAAGAATGCAGATGCCCACCGTGCCGGAAGAAATTTTCATAGAGGGAATGAGAAAGCTGATTGAGCTGGACAGCAACTGGATTCCCGCAAAGGCTGATCATTCTTTATATATAAGACCATTTATGTTTTCTGCCGATGAGGTCATCGGGGTGAAGCCTTCGGATAATTATAAGTTTTTGATCATTCTCAGTCCAACCGGTCCATATTATGCTGCCCCGATGCGCATTTACGTAGAGGAAAAATACGTGCGCGCGGTTGAAGGCGGTATCGGTTTTGCCAAGGCTGCCGGTAACTACGGCGGCTCTATGCTGGCCACGGCTGAGGCAAAAAAGAAGGGTTATGATCAGGTATTGTGGACCGATGCTTTGACGCATAAGAATGTGCAGGAAATAGGTACAATGAATGTGTTTTTTGTATTTGGGAATACGGCTGTGACGCCGGACCTGGGACAGGGAACCATTCTGGATGGGGTGACGAGGAGCAGTGTGATTACGTTGTTGAAAGACATGGGTTACCAGGTAGAAGAAAGGGCGATTTCGATTGATGAGGTCATAGCTGCCTATAAATCGGGTGTAGGGGTGGAGGTGTTTGGTACCGGTACGGCTGCAACGGTGTCGCTTATCCGTGAGCTGAGATATAAGGATTTCGTGATGGAGTTTGATGTGGATAAGTGGAAGGCGGCGACAGAGATAAAAAGAAAAATGGCGGCTATCCGTGAGGGCAGGGAAGCCGATAAACACGGCTGGTTACATAAAATTTAGTGCAAATCTGGTCAGAAGCCCCTTATTTGGGGCTTTTTTTCTCAATGGGGGTAAAAAAGTTCGGTTGATTTTTTCATAATTAGTTTCCATGCCTTACCTTTGCCGTCCCAAATAAAAAAGGTCGAATGCCTACAATTCAACAGTTAGTTCGCAAAGGAAGAGAAATTATAAGGGCTAAAAGCAAGTCTCGTGCTTTGGATTCCTGCCCACAGCGTCGTGGTGTTTGTACCCGTGTTTATACAACTACGCCTAAAAAGCCAAACTCTGCGCTTCGTAAAGTTGCGAAGGTGCGTTTGACCAATAAAATTGAGGTGATTGCCTATATTCCGGGTGAAGGTCACAACCTTCAGGAGCACTCAATTGTGCTTATCCGTGGTGGTCGTGTGAAGGATTTGCCGGGTGTGCGTTATCATATCGTGCGTGGTAGCCTTGATACTGCGGGTGTGAAGGATCGCAAGAAGAGCCGTTCTAAATATGGTACCAAGAAGGACAAAGGCGGTAAAAAATAATTATAAACAAATCAGCAGCGCAATTGCGCGTTCAAATTAATAATCAGAACAAATGAGGAAAGCACAAGCCAAAAAATTACCACTGGCGCCCGATGCTCGGTATAATGACAAACTGGTTACACGTTTTGTCAACAATCTGATGTGGCAGGGTAAGAAAAGTGGTGCCTTTGTCATCTTCTACGATGCTATTGAGAAGGTGAGCAAGCAGACCAGTGAAGATGGTTATGAAATCTGGAGAAGAGCTTTACAGAATGTAACTCCTTCTGTTGAGGTTCGCAGCCGTCGTATCGGTGGTGCAACTTTTCAGATTCCTGCAGAGGTTCGTGCGGACAGAAAAATTTCATTGAGCATGAAATGGCTTATCCGTTACAGCCGTGAAAGAAACGGTCGTAGCATGGCCGACAAGCTTGCAAATGAGATTGTAGCTGCTGCAAAGGGTGAGGGTGCTGCTTTCAAAAAGAAGGAAGACACTCACCGTATGGCTGAAGCAAACAAAGCTTTTGCGCATTTCAGAGTATAACTTTTTCGATTTAAGATATAATGGTCCCTCCGTTTTCGCGGAGGGATTTTTTTTGTTTAGGGACGACTTAAAGTCAGTGCAAAAAAAATCCCTGCCTGGGCAGGGATGTATAAATAAATCGTAGTGATTGTTATCAGAAGCTGGTACCTGATGGACCTTCATTCTCTTCCGCTGGTGCACTGGTGTTCGGCTCAGTGACAGGAGCATCCTGAGACTGGGCAGGAGCTTCTTTCGGTGCGGCTGGTCTTGCAGGAGCAGACCTTTTCGCAGCCTTCTTCTTAGCCGGTGCGGGTGCTGCTTTTTTTGGTGCTGCTTTCTTTTTTGGAGCCGACTTTGCTGCTTTTTTCGGAGCTGCCTTTTTAGCGGCTTTCTTTTTTGGCGCTGCCTTCTTTTTCGGAGCGGCTTTTTTCTTTGGAGCTGATTTTTTGGCGGCTTTCTTTTTAGGGGCAGCTTTTTTCTTTGCAGCTTTCTTTGGAGCTGCTTTTTTAGCGGCTTTCTTTTTTGCTACTTTTTTAGGAGCAGCTTTCTTTTTTGGAGCTGCTTTTTTTGCAGATTTTTTTGCGGCCTTTTTTTTACTTGCCATATGGTTTCTGAATTTTAGGTTAGTAATGAGAATTAAATTTACACAAGTGGTTTGAAATTTCAATTTGTTTCACAATGTATTTCAATATTTTTTTGCAAGGGCATGGCTGCGGAGGGATAGAAATTGATGCCTGTTTTGGGGTAGAAAAGGTCTGGTTTTGACCCTCTAAAACCACGCTAATCTCAACTTTTCAACAGGGCTTTTTTATTCGCCCTTATTTGGTTACCTTTGCGCCCGCCAAAAGGCAGCTTTTTTTTCGGTTGACGGATGTCGAAAAATAAACTTTTTAATATATAAAAATGTCAGATTTACTATTACAGAGAAACTTTGGTATTGCCGCTCACATCGATGCCGGCAAAACTACCTGTACAGAAAGAATTCTTTACTACACGGGTGTAAGTCACAAGATCGGAGAAGTACATGATGGTGCCGCAACCACAGACTGGATGGAGCAGGAAAAAGAAAGAGGTATCACTATTACTTCCGCTGCCGTTACCTGTTTCTGGAACTTCCCTACCACACAGGGCAAGGCGATTGCTGATTCAAAGAAGTACAAGTTCAACATCATTGACACACCTGGTCACGTTGACTTCACCGTAGAGGTGGAACGTAGCATGCGTGTGCTCGACGGACTGGTTGCATTGTTCAGCGCCGTTGACGGTGTAGAGCCGCAATCTGAAACTGTATGGCGCCAGGCAAACAGGTACAATGTACCCCGTCTTGGCTTTGTAAATAAAATGGACCGTGCCGGAGCAGATTTCCTTATGGTGGTGAAACAAGTCAGGGAAATGCTTGGAGCCAAATCAGTTCCACTGCAGCTGCCAATCGGCGCTGAAGATGATTTCAGAGGTGTTGTGGATCTTATTACGATGAAAGGCATTATCTGGGAAGAAGGTTCAATGGGTGCCACTTATGCTGAAGTTCCGGTTCCTGATGATCTCAAAGAAGAAGCAGAATATTGGAGAGCGCAGCTCGTTGAGGCTGTTGCCGAATATGATGACAAGCTGATGGAGAAATTCTTCGACGATCCGGCTTCCATCACAGAAGATGAAATGCACGTTGCTATCCGCAAGGCAACCATCGATATGAGTATCGTACCGATGCTTTGTGGTTCTGCGTTCAAAAATAAAGGTGTACAGACAATGCTTGACTGCGTTGTTCGCTATCTGCCAAGTCCGCTTGACATCGAATCTGTCAAGGGTATCAATCCCGATACCGGCGAAGAAGTTTTTAGAAGACCTGATGCAAAGGAACCATTTGCGGCCCTGGCTTTCAAAATCATGACGGATCCTTTTGTGGGCCGTCTCGCATTCTTCCGTTGCTACAGCGGTCATCTTGACGCGGGTTCATATGTCAAGAACATGAGGAGCGGAAAGAACGAACGTATCAGCCGTATCATGCAGATGTTTGCAAACAAGCAAAACCCTATCGAATTTATCGAAGCGGGTGACATCGGCGCAGCAGTTGGTTTCAAAGAAATAAAAACAGGAGATACGCTTTGCGACGAAAAACATCCGATTGTTCTTGAGAACATGTTTATTCCGGAGCCTGTAATCTCCCTGGCGATTGAACCAAAGGCCCAGGCCGATGTAGACAGAATGGGTATGGCCATTGCAAAACTGATTGAAGAAGATCCTACGCTTCGCGTAAAAACCGATGACGAAACCGGCCAGACCGTTTTGAGCGGAATGGGTGAGCTGCACCTTGAAATCATCGTGGATCGTATGAGACGCGAATTCAAGGTGGAAGTAAACCAGGGTGCTCCACAGGTTGCATACAAGGAGGCTTTCAACGCTACAATCGAGCATCGTGAAGTGCTGAAAAAGCAAACCGGTGGTCGCGGTAAATTTGCGGATATCGTGTTTGAATTTGGACCTGCCGATCCGGAATGGCTGGAAGCAAATCCGAAAGAGGCATTCCAGTTTATCAATGACATCTTCGGAGGATCTATTCCACGTGAGTTTGTACAGCCGATTCAGAAAGGCTTTTTGAATTCAATGAACACAGGGGTGCTTGCGAGCTATCCTGTCAACAATATGAAAGTGCGCGTGTTCGACGGCAGCTTCCACGCAGTGGATTCTGACGGTATGAGCTTTGAGCTTTGCGCAAGACAAGGTTTCCGTGAGGCAGCCCGTAAAGCGAAGCCAATCCTGCTTGAACCAATCATGAAGGTGGAAGTGGTAACACCAGACCAGTACATGGGAGATGTAACAGGTGACCTTAACCGTCGTCGTGGTATGCTCGAAGGTATGGACAGCAGAAACAATGCGCAGGTTATCCGTGCAAAGGTTCCGCTGAGCGAAATGTTCGGCTATGTAACGCAGCTGCGTTCATTGTCTTCAGGCCGTGCCACTTCAACCATGGAGTTCAGTCATTACAATCCTGCACCGAACAACATAGCAGAGGAAGTGATCGCCAAGCAAAAAGGCAAACAAAAATCAGACGATTAATATTTTTTAGAATGACAAAGAACCCTGCATCACCATGCGGGG
>JACMLD010000403.1 GCA_014379785.1 Chitinophagaceae bacterium | reverse complement strand
TTTTTTGTTTCGACTTCGCCGCCGGTCAGTGTATCACCAGGCTTTACGCCAGCCAGATCCATTGCTTTCTGATTTACGATGGCAGCATGACCATCTACTCTTACAAGCATTACCGGCCGGTCGGGGAATGCTGCGTTCAACATTTCATTGTCAGGAAAATTTTTATTCTTCCAATCGTTCTGATCCCAGCCACGTCCGACAATCCACCCGGTTTTTCCTTTTCCAAATTCTTTTATCTTCTCCACTATCTGCTCCCAGCTGTCTGTTCCTACAAGATTGGCGCTCAATAACCCCGATGCATAACCGAAAAAATGTGCATGTGCGTCTATCAGGCCCGGGTAAACAAATTTCCCTCCGGCGTCTATGGTTTCTTTTGCGGCATATGCTTTTAAAAATGCATTTCCATTTCCCGTGGCAACGATTTTCCCATCTTTCACGGCCATCGCATTGAACTTGCTGAATTTATCGTCGACCGTATAAATATTGGCATTGTGAATCAGCAAATCAACCGGTGTCTGGGCTTGCAGCAAACAAGTGGCCAGAAATGCCGTAGCGAGAATGAATATCTTTTTCATTGAATTGATAAATTTATTGCTTGAATTTTTCCGGATGTTTTTTGTTAAACTCAGTAGCATCCTGGTATTTTTTTGCCACTGCAAGTATGGTCGCTTCATCGTACAGGTTGCCAACAAAGGTTATGCTGTTCGGCATGCCATTGGGAGCAAAACCAGCAGGAACTACTACTACCGGGTGTCCCGTCAGGTTTGTCATGGCCGCCTGGTTGCCTGAGAAAGTCGGCACTATCACTACATCATAATTTTTCATAAAATCGTTCATGGCTCTGATGAGCGAGTATCTGTGCCGGTTTGCATTGATATATTCTACAGCGGGTACCAGTCTCGAAACCCTGAATCCATTTGGCCAGAAATTCTTGTCCTGACGTCTTATGAGATCATCGCCGCTGCCCCTGGTGAGATCATCAAACGCTGCAGCGGATTCTGCACTGATCACGATGTCCATGATATTAAAAGGATAAATGGCCGAGTCGGGAAAATTCACTTCTACCAGGTTGGCGCCCATCTTTTTAAAAGTCTCCAGTACCTCCCATTGCGTTGACGCAGTATGCAGCGGTTTGAAATAGTTGCCTGCATAGGCAATGCGCAGTTTTTTCAGATTCGTTTTGCTGTTATAACTGAAAGGTCTGTTGATCGCAGACGCATCTTTGCCATCGGTCCCTTTCAGGTAAAAGAATACCACCGCCGCGTCTTCTGCACTCCGGCAGATTGGTCCAACC
Organism: Chitinophagaceae bacterium; assembly: GCA_014379785.1. Lineage (GTDB taxonomy): Bacteria > Bacteroidota > Bacteroidia > Chitinophagales > Chitinophagaceae > JACMLD01. The sequence continues at coordinate 450 of JACMLD010000403.1, read as the reverse complement.
TTGTCCAGGCTCCAGCTCAGCACCATTGCGCCGGTACGACTGACAGAACCGAAGGTGGGCCGGAGACCGGTTGTTCCGCAACGGTGAGAAGGAGATACAATGGATCCATAGGTTTCCGTGCCTATTGCAAAAGGGAGCAATCCCGCAGCCGTGGCCGCAGCCGACCCTGCTGAAGAACCACTTGAACCCTGTTTCAGATTCCATGGGTTGCGTGTCCATCCGCCAAACCAAAGGTCATTAAAGGCAAGTTCACCCAGGCTGAGCTTTGCACACAATACTGCACCTGCGTTTTTCAACTGTGTATACACAAATGCATCTTCATCAATCGTCTGGTCTTTATAAGGAACCGACCCCCAGGTGGTCTTGTAACCCTTTACGGCAAACAGATCTTTTAGTCCATACGGAATTCCATGCAGCGGGCCCTTGTAATTTCCTTTGGCAATTTCACTG
>JACMLD010000402.1 GCA_014379785.1 Chitinophagaceae bacterium | reverse complement strand
GCATGGCGTAAACAGACAATGAGTATACTCCTCGACATGAAATTGTGCAGTGATCTGAAAGTCGACCCTGCTTACCTCGAATCAATCCCTGAACTGAGAGCCGACTCAGCAGAAGCGGCTTATTACCGGGCGATCATGAACCGGATTCCCACCGCGGAAAGAGAAAAGATAAAAGAAATTTATGCTGAAAGAGGAAAGATCATACAAACTACCCGGCCAAAGGGTGACGCGCTTTTGAAACTGAAGTTTCAATGGTACCTGCAGGACTACCTGGCTTGTGTGGCCTCGGTAGACGAAAATGTAGGACGTGTACTGAATTATCTCGATTCAGCGGGACTGACAAAAAACACCCTCGTAATCTATACTTCTGACCAGGGATTTTATATGGGACAAAACGGATGGTTCGACAAAAGATGGATGTATGATGTCTCTATGCGGACGCCATTATTGATGAGATGGCCTGGAAAAATAAATCCGGGTACGCGCACAGCTGCGATGGTTCAGAACATCGACTACGCTCCAACGATTCTTACCGCAACCGGTACACCGATCCCTGACTGGATGCAGGGAATTTCCATTTTACCTTATGCAATGGCTGCGAATAAAAAACCCGAAAGAGACGCACTCTATTATCATTTTTATGAATACAGTGCGGACCACACCGTGCTGCAACATCTTGGAATCAGGAGCGATCGCTACAAGCTCATTTATTTTTATACGGTCAATGAATGGGAATTGTATGATCTCAAAAAAGACCCGCGCGAACAAACAAACCTTATCAATGCTCCCGCATATAAGAAGATCGCTGCGGACATGAAGCAATCGCTGAACAAACTCAGAGACAAATACGACGATCACGAGCCTGCGGGAGAGTTGAGATAGCCCGGAGCAATTGATACAGATGTTTTATTTTCGTGGCCGGACCTGATTGCCTGCCCGGGACATAAAAATATCGAATGACAGCAGAACATCAGCGGCTGGCAGTAAATGCCACCAAAGTAATACCACTTGTACAATGGGGACCTTACCTGAGTGAAAGGCAGTGGGGAACTGTGCGGGAAGACTATAGCACCAATGGAGAGGCATGGAACTATTTCCCTTTTGATCATGCATATTGCCGGGCTTATAAATGGGGTGAAGATGGTCTTGCCGGCATTTCCGATTTTTTTCAGAATCTATGTTTCAGCATTTCATTGTGGAATGGAAAGGATCCTATATTAAAAGAACGACTCTTCGGTTTGGGAAACCGCCAGGCGAATCATGGCGAAGACGTAAAGGAGTTGTACTATTACCTCGATAATATTCCTACGCATTCTTATATGCAATACCTGTATAAATATCCTATACAGGAATTCCCGTACGATGCCATCAGAGAGGAAAACAGAAAGCGCTCACGCATGGAGCCGGAGTACGAGATTCTTGATACCGGCGTGTTTAACAACAACCAGTATTTCGATGTATTGGTGACCTATGCAAAACAGGCTTCGCAGGATATTTTTATCAAAATAGAAATCACCAACCGTTTTAACAAGGCCGCAGAAATTACCGTACTTCCCACCATCTGGTACTATAACCGGTGGAGCCATAGCACTGAGGTAAAAAAACCGCTCATCAGCCTGATCGACAAAACATCTGTAAAGGCTGCGCACGACAGGCTTGGCGACTACTTTTTTTATTTTCAGAGTCCCGATGATCGCCTTTTCACGGAGAACGAGACAAATATGGAAGTGGTGGCAGGCCTGCCAAATGAGAGCATCTTTACAAAAGACGCTTTTCATCATTCAGTGATCAAAGGAGAGAATACGGCTGCCCTGCGAAACAAAAAAAACGGGACAAAATTTGCAGCTGTCTATAAACTAAAAATTCCTGCCGGCGGTAAAAAGACCATCTATTGTCGTCTCAGCAACAAAGAAGCAGGAAATGCTTTTCCAAATGGTTTTGAAAGAATTTTTGAAACCCGTCGCGAAGAAGCTGACGAATTTTATGCCGCCATCTTGCCTGCAGGCATGAGTGCCGACAGGGCAAGGATACAACGACAGGCGCTCGCAGGTTTGCTGTGGAGCAAACAATATTATCATTTTGATGTAGAGCGCTGGCTGACTACCGGGGATGGCATTACCCCACCCAGTCCGGGTAAGCTCACAGGCAGAAACAGTGAATGGAAGCATCTCAAAAATCAGGACATCATCTGTATGCCCGATAAATGGGAATATCCCTGGTATGCTGCATGGGACCTGGCCTTTCAGTGTATTTCGATGGCCGTGGTTGATCCAACTTTTGCAAAACATCAGATGTTGCTGATGATGCGTGAGTGGTATATGAAACCCGACGGACAACTGCCTGCCTACGAATGGAATTTCAGTGACGTCAATCCGCCGGTACAGGCATGGGCGGCGCTGCAGGTCTACCAGATAGAAAAGAAACAAAAAGGAATTGGTGATATTATTTTTCTGAAGAAAATTTTTCAGAAGCTGTTGATCAATTTCACCTGGTGGATCAACCGGAAGGACAGAAATGGCAACAATATATTTGAAGGAGGATTTCTTGGACTGGACAATATCGGTGTGTTTAACAGGAGTCTCCACTTCCCTGGAGAGATGCAGCTGGAGCAGGCAGACGGCACCAGCTGGATGGGCACTTATGCGCTCGATATGATGGATATCGCGCTGGAGATTGCAGTGCATGACGAATCATTTGAAGATACCGCTACGAAGTTTTTTGAACATTTT
>JACMLD010000401.1 GCA_014379785.1 Chitinophagaceae bacterium | reverse complement strand
TCTTTTCTTTCTGAATGCTGATATCTGTGAATCCGGCTTCTTTGATGATGTCGAGGTACTCTTGTTTTTGAATGGCGCCTGCTACGCATCCTGCATACATTTCCGCTGCATTTTTTAGTTTGAATGGCAGTTCGCCTTCCAGCACAATATCGGAAATGGAAAAATGACCGCCGGGTTTCAGCACCCTGAATATTTCGCTAAAAACTTTGTGTTTGTTGGGAACGAGATTGAGAACGCAGTTGCTGACTATTACGTTTGCGGTGTTGGATAGCACGGGCATGTCGTCGATATCTCCCAGTCTGAACTCGACGTTTTGGTAGTTTAATTTTTCAGCGTTTGTTCTTGCCAGTGAGATCATTTTTTCTGTGAAGTCGATTCCGATCACTTTTCCGTTTTCACCGGTGATGGAGCGGGCGATAAAGGCATCGTTGCCTGCTCCGCTGCCAAGATCTATCACGGTGTCTCCTGCTTTTATTTTCGCGAATTCTGTTGGAAGTCCGCATCCCAGACCGAGGTCTGCGTCCGGGTTGTATCCGTCGAGGGTCGTGTAATCGTCGGCCATGATGCTGTAGACATCAGTGCCGGTTCCACAGCCTGTGGCGCCGCAGCAGGAGGTACTGTTTTGGGTTCTGTCCTGTACGGCGATCTGGCCGTATTTCTCTTTTACGAGTTCTTTGATGTTTGATAAATTATTCATGGCTTTACTTTTTGACAATGTTAGCAGCAGGCTTTTTCGTTTTTGAGTTTGAGGTTGTTGAACAGCGAGTTGAATTCTGAGTTGAATTTTTCGAAAGCTTTCCAGTTGATGCAGTAGCAGCTTCTGGGTCCGTCGATTGTGCCGTCGATCAGTCCTGCTGATTTTAGTTCTTTGAGGTGTTGGGATACGGTGCTTTGGGCGAGCGGGAGAATTTCTACCAGTTCGCCGCAGATGCATTCGTTGCGTTGTGCGAGTGTTTTTAGTATTGCTATCCTGGCGGGGTGGCTGATTGCTTTTGCGAATGCGGCCAGGTCCTGCTCCTTTTGTGTAAATTCTTCTTTCTTGTTAAATGCCATTTCAATATCTTATATCGCAAATATACGATTAGATAATTCAAACAACCAAACTTCATTTCGAGCGCAGCGAGAAATCCTGATCATTAATGTCGAAGTAACGATCGGGATTTCTCGCTCCGCTCGAAATGACTCGACGCCATACATTTTGAGTAATGATCGGGGTCCCTCGCTGTGCTCGGGATGACTGCACCCAGCACATTCTTCACATTGCGCGAAGCGCCACATCTACTAATTTACACATTTGCTCATTTGCAAATTTCCTACCCTTCCACAAAAATCCCCAGCAACATACATAATGTACCGGCAACCAGGCCGGCATACAATTCTTTTTCTGTATGATCTGAAACGATCAGCCTCGCAGTGCATACAAGTCCCGTAATCAAAACAGCGATGGAAATCCAGATGCCCATTGGAACGTCGCCAGTAAAAGGCATCCACAGAAAAAAAGTGAGAAAGGAGCCCACACCTATGCCGTGCATAGAAATTTTGAAATAGATATTTGCCATGAGGGCCACAATGCTCCCTACAAAACAGGAGAGGAGAAAAGCTACGAGCGGCGCAGGATTTTCACCCTGGTTCCGCGAAACATACCATACCCAGAAAAAAAAGATCATCGAAACGATGTAAGGAATGATACGGTCTTTCTTTGTCCGCAGCATCATGCTGTCTACAAAGCCGAGCAGCTTCATCAGCAAAACAGCAAAGGCGGGGAAAAAAGTGGTGCTGATAAATACAAAGAGGAATTTGAATATTCTGCCTTTTTCATTCAGCCCCGCAAAAGCATAAGGATGAATAAAGATCAGGTATGCGGCTACATACAGCGGGAGAAAGAGCGGATGAAATATAACTGAGATAAAATGCGCAAAAAACCGGACAGGACCGGAATGTCTTTTTTCGTCTGTTTTGTTGTCTGATGTAAGTACCGGGGCATCCGTCATTGTTCTGCAATTGATACCCCGCGAAATTAGCGCATTAGAGTTCTTTGCGAAGCCTGGCTACCGGAATATTCAACTGTTCGCGGTATTTGGCCACGGTCCGGCGGGCAATATTATATCCCTTTTCCTGGAGAAGTTCGGTCAGACGCTCGTCGCTCAACGGTCTTTTCTTGCTTTCACCTTCTACCATGTCGCTTAGGATTTTTTTCACTTCCCTTGTTGACACCTCTTCACCGCTGTCAGTGCTTAGAGATTCACTGAAGAAAAATTTGAGTCTGTATGTCCCGAATTCGGTCTGGACAAATTTGCTGTTCGCCACACGGCTGACGGTAGAGATATCCAGATTAGTTCTTTCTGCAATGTCCTTCAGAATCATTGGACGTAGCGTAGTTTCATCGCCCGTCATAAAGAATTCATTCTGATAATCCATGATGGTTCCCATCACGCTCGACAATGTCTGTTGCCGCTGTTTGATGGCATCGATAAACCATTTGGCGGCGTCAATTTTCTGTTTGATAAAAAGGACGGCTTCTTTCTGGCGCTTGTCCTTTTTACTGCCCCTGTCATAATCCTTCAGCATATCGCGGTATCCTTCGCTGATTCTGAGGTCCGGGGCATTTTTTGAATTCAGGCTGAGTTCCAGCTTGCCGTTGTTATTGACGATAAAAAAATCGGGAATGATATAGTTTTCTGCACGGTTTAGTCCACCAACATTGCCGCCGGGTTTTGGATTGAGTTTGATGATCTGGTTGATCACTTCTTTCAGGCCCTCGTCATCAATGTTCAGTCCCCGCTGGATTTTTTCGTAGTGTTTCTTGGTGAACTCTTCAAAATAGTCTTCCAGCACCAGGATCGCCAGTTCGACGGGACGACCATTGCCGAGTTTTCTGTATAGCTGGAGCAACAGGCACTCCTGTAATGTTCTTGCTGCAACGCCGGGTGGGTCGAAATGCTGGATTTTTTCGATCAGCGATTCTATTTCTTCTTCACTTGCATCAATGTTCTGGCGAAATGCCAAATCGTCTTTTATGGAAGAAGTCTCCCTTCTCAGGTAACCGTCGTCGTCAATGCTTCCTACAACCTGTTCGGCAATTTTATTGGTCCTGTCATCCAGATTCAGCATCCCCAGCTGGTCCGCCAGCAATTCGTGAAAAGAGGTTTCCACTTTTACAGGCACCGTCTTCTGCTCGTCGGGATCGCCATAGTTGTCGTCGCGCAATTTGTAATCTCCTACCTCGTCATCTCCCTCCGACACATATTCGCTAATATTAATATTATCGTATTCGTCTTCGCTGCCTTCTGTTTCAAAATCATCTTCGCTCGATTCAAACTCATCCTTCACGGTTTCCGTAAGTGAATCGTCATGGCCGTCTTCACTGACTTCCAGCGCGGGATTTTCTTCCATCTCTTCTTTGATTCTTTCTTCGAGGTTGGCAGTAGGGACCTGCAACAACTTCATCAGTTGAATCTGTTGAGGAGATAATTTTTGTAATAACCTTTGCTGTAAACTTTGGCCTAATGACATAATTTCGTCCAGGGGTTTTAATTATGCGGCCTTTTTAAACGGCCGCCCAAACCACAAAAATCAGGCCGTAAAATTACAAACAAATCTAAATACAGTGGTGCAACGATTTTATAAATTTATTGTTGTGCTGGTTTTTACCCTGGCCTCAGGGGTTGCCGGCGCTCAGACTACTTCACTAACCGTTGTGCCTGAGCCATTTGAATTGACCAGCACTATTCCAACCATAACGCCTGTGGGCCTGGCTTCCACGTCCAGACCCTTAACGTCTTCACTAACATATTTCAACTGCTTTGTGAATAACTTTTGCGTTCCGGACCCTTCATTCTACGCAAAAAATCTCGGTTTTTTTTGCCGGAAAGAGCTGCTTTTTGAGCAGAAAACGGCCATTCCGCTCCGATTCCGGCTCGGATCACTCGATTATGTCAATACGATGGAAGGCAAAAATATCAGGCGGCAGTGACCACGAAACCTGTCTTAACTCCCCGAATCACCGCAAAACCATTTTTGAAATGGGCAGGCGGGAAAGGTCAGCTTCTTGAAAAGTTTGCCAGGCTATACCCTGCTCAACTGGCTTCGGGAGATATCTCCAGTTATCATGAACCATTTCTGGGGAGTGGGGCGGTTTTCTTCAATATCGCTTCTTCGTATGAGTTTGGCAGTGCCTATCTGTATGATATAAACGATGAGCTTATAACAGCCTACCGTGTGCTTCAAAAAGACCCGGCCACGCTGATTGAGTTCCTCTACCGCTACCAGCAGGAATACCAGGGTTTGAACGACAAACAGAAAGCAGAATATTATTACGAACAGCGGAATAACTATAATCTTCAGCGATTCAATATCTCGTATAGCCGTTACGGTGAGACCTGGGTACCGAGGGCGGCACAGTTGATTTTTCTGAATAAGACCTGTTATAACGGCCTGTACCGTGTGAATAGCAAGGGCGCCTTCAATACCCCTCACGGAGATCACAAAAATCCGGCTATCTGCGACGAATACAATCTGCTGGCTGCTTCAAAAATGCTGGAGAAAGCGGTCATACGAAAGGCGCATTTCAAAGACATCCGCAAGGATATTGGCGCCGGTGCATTCGTATACCTGGACCCGCCGTACAGACCCATCAGTAAGACCGCAGTTTTCAAGTCGTACAGCAAATTTGATTTCACGGACCTCGACCAGCAGAAACTTGCCCGGCGATTCCGGGATTTTCACGAAAAGGGTGCACTGCTGATGCTGAGTAATTCGGATCCTACCAATCACAATCCAGATGATCTTTTTTTCGACGACCTCTACCAGGGGTTTAACATCACCCGGATCGATGCACGACGTCTGATCAATAATATTGCCGCAAAGCGCGGAGTTGTGCGGGAAATAGTGGTGCGAAATTACTAGGAGTCATGTCGTGCGCAGCCGACCCCGTGCGCCGAAGTGCAGCGAAGGAGCAGACATCCCCAGCTATTCCTGGTGATGACCCAACTCCGGCCGGCCGGGGACCCCTCGGCTCCGCTCCGGGGTGACGGCACTCTGAGGTTGCCCCTACAAACTTCAAACTATCAACTGCCAACTTTCTTCCATCCCGTAAGTGTATCCACGTACACCTGCAATACAGCAGGCAAGGCTGCGTTTATTGTTTAATTCTGATGCTCCAAATAACTGAAAATGGCACACACTCCCGGGCTTAATATCTTTCTCGTTGATGATGACGTAATGTGTCTC
>JACMLD010000400.1 GCA_014379785.1 Chitinophagaceae bacterium | reverse complement strand
GCGCCGAATCACTCAATGCAGCAGTGGCAACAGGCATTGTACTATCGCACCTTATCTGAACTGGATGGCTTTAACAGGCTGTATGAGGTGGACAATCAGCGTTGGGATAATGAGTATAAGAAAGCTGACAATAAAAGTTCCCGCATCTACCAGTACCACATGCCACCATTCCAGGCGGACTTCTGCTTTTGATATATAGTACATTTCTTCGGGCAGCGAAATGAATCCATATTTCTGTTGCAGCCAGCAAAGCAGCAGTGCCACGATATTCCCCACAACGATCCCCGTAATGGTTATGATGCTGCCCTGGTACAAAAATATTCTCCGGATGCTCCTATCCCTTGCCCCCAAAGCTTTCAGCACACCGATCATTCTTGTTCGTTCCAGCACGAGAATAATGAGACAGGTCATCAGGTTGAGCACTGCCACTATGGTCATTATCACTAATACAATCACTATTGTCTGGTCCTGCAGATTGAGCCAGTCGAATATATTGGGATAAATTTCCTGTATGGATCGGCTGTTCCATCCCTGGGGAAGTGAAAAGAATATCTTGTCATTTACCAGATCGGTATTCTTATAATTTTTCAGTGCGATCTCGTACCCACCGATTTCATTGCCTGTCCAGTCATTTAATCTTTGCACAAAGCGGATATCACCGAGCGCAATGATGCGGTCATACTCTTCAATCCCTGTTTTATAAATGCCGGATACCGTCAGCTTTCTTGCCCTGAAAGAAGAACCGTCGTTCTGGATAAAATATACCAGCAGCGGATCATTCACTTTCAATTTCAATTGCTTCGCGGTATAGACTGATACCACAATGTCATTGCTGTAGCCGCTGTCCGGAAAAATCATCCAGCGCCCTTCGATCAGAAACTGCTTGAGTGCCGGGAACCGATAGTCTTTTTCCACCCCTTTAAAAAGAACGCCTTCTATTGTTTCGCTGGTTTTTAATATGGCGCTTTTTGTAGCGAAGGCGTCGATATGTAATATCTCCGGATTGTTTTTCAGGACGGATTGTACCGTGTCATTTTTTTGTATGGGGAGTTCCTGTGCAACCGATACCTTTTCCGGTTCATAATGCTGCACCCTGATATTCCCCCAGAAACTGAAAATTTTCTGACTGATGGTATATTGAAACCCATTTGTAAGCGCCAGTGCTACAATCATCACGGTTACACTGATTACAGTGGCTACCGTGGCAAGCCGGATAATAAAACGTGAAAAAGACTTTTGCCTGTTAAAGGCAATACGCCTTGCAATAAACCCGGCTACATTCAAGAGGCATGATTTTAGTAAAAATCAAAAATAGGTTTTTTAGGCTTTTTGATACAACTTTATCGTTTGCAACATCATCTTCCTCACATGCGCCTTATCTACACGCTGATCCTGATCGTATCTGTCAATTGCATGTATGCGCAGGTTCCCGATCGCATCTATTCACCTTCCATACGCAATGTTAAACTTCATTATGAAGGCAATCAGCTTTCTTATCCAATCATAAAACTCAACGGCGGAGACAGGCTTGAGTTGCATTTTGATGATCTTGGTGGCGGTGTGCGCAATTATTCGTATACCTATGTGCTTTGCAATGCGGATTGGAGCCCAGCGATTCTCAGTTCGTTCGACTATATCCGCGGGTTTTCACAGATGCGCATCCGCGATTACCGGAATTCTTCTATTTCGATCATTAAATACACCCACTATTCAGCCGTGCTGCCAGACAGGAGCTGCGCGCCCTCGCGTTCAGGAAATTACCTGGTGAAAGTTTTTGCGGATGGTGACCCTGCCAAGGTGCTTTTTACCCGGCGTTTGCTGGTAATGGAAGAAAAGGCAACAGTGGGAGCGGTCATTCAACAGCCATTCAACGGACAGATATTTAAGACACATCAGAAAATCCAATTCAAAGTCAATCTTGCCAATAACCTGAATGTACTCAATGCCATTCAACAGGTCAAAGCAGTGGTACTGCAGAATAACCGATGGGATAATGCGGTGTTGGATATCAAACCGACATTCATCAGGCAAAATGCGCTTGAGTACAACCGCGACGACGAATCAGTATTTCCTTCGGGCAGAGAGTGGCGATGGCTCGACCTGAGAAGCTTTCGTCTTCAGACCGATCGCGTGGCAGATACAAAGATGACTGCTACAGGTATAGATGTATTTGTGAAACCTGACCTGGATCGTTCCCCACAGCGCCTGGTTTTTTATCGCGATGAAAACGGCATGTATGTAAATGAGGTTTCTGAAAGCGTGAATCCGCTCTGGCAGGCAGATTATGCCAATGTGCATTTTAGTTTTGTACCCGCAGGCAATCAGCCGCATATCAACAAAGACATTTATGTATTTGGTGAATTGACAAATTACGGGCTCGACGAATCATCGAAAATGACCTATAACGCTGAAAAAGGCATTTACGAGGCCACGATTCTTTTGAAACAGGGTTATTACAATTATTGTTATGTTTCAGCTGACCGCACAAATCCAAAGCCATCATTCGAACTCACCGAAGGAAATCTCTGGGAAACGGAAAACAGTTACACCATCCTTATTTATTATCGCGCACTGGGCGGACGGGCGGATGAATTGATCGGCGTCAGCAGAATCAATTCACTCACCGGGCGTAACTAGCTATCATTGCTGCGATTCGCTCCCCATCCATTGCCGCACTTACAATGCCTCCCGCGTAACCCGCACCTTCTCCGGCGGGATATAAATTTTTTATCTGAGGGTGATGGAGTCTGCCAGCGTCGCGGGGTATGCGTACCGGCGATGAAGTCCTTGATTCAGTGGCCAGGACTACTGCTTCGTTGGTGAGATATCCGCGCATTTTTCTGCCAAATGCTTTGAATCCTTCCTGGAGTGATTTGTATACGAATGATGGCAACACATCAGACATCGTTGCCGAATGTATTCCGGGAACGTAAGAGCAGTCGGGCAGGGAGCCTGACAATTTTCCTTCTATAAAATCATTCATTCTTTGAGCAGGTGCCACCATTTTTCCTCCTCCTGCACGAAATGCGCTTTGTTCCACCTCGTGCTGAAAATGCATCATGTCAAGCGGCGAATTCGGTTTCGCACCCTTCCATCGGGCGATGTCGGCTGCGGTTATTTCAACCACCATTCCAGAGTTTGCATAGGGATTGTTTCTCTTTGATGGACTCCAGCCGTTTACGACCAGCTCACCGGGGCTGGTTGAAGCAGGAGCAATGATGCCTCCCGGACACATGCAAAATGAAAATACGCCACGGTCAGATACCTGTTCCACGAGGCTATAGGAGGCAGGTGGTAGATATTCGCCGCGGCTCGCGCAATGGTATTGGATATTGTCGATGATCTGCTGGGGATGCTCAATCCTGACCCCAAGTGCAAAAGGCTTTGCCTCTATCAGAATATGGTTTTCGTGCAGGAGTGTAAAAATGTCCCTTGCCGAATGTCCGGTCGCAAGAATGAAGTCGTTGGCTGCAAAGCTGTCCCCGTCAGAGGTAACCACGGAGATAAGTTTTTCACCGCTGACATTGAGTTTCACTACTTTCTTTTCGAAGTGGAAGCCCGCTCCGCATGCTGTCAGTTGATTCCTGATGGCGGCAATGATTGCCGGCAGTTTGTTTGTGCCGATATGCGGATGTGCTTCGTACAGGATATTCTCAGGCGCACCAAAAAGGAAGAGCAATTCAAGAACTCGGGATATGTCGCCTCTTTTGCTGCTTCTTGTATAGAGTTTTCCATCGCTGTAGGTACCAGCCCCGCCTTCTCCAAAACAGTAGTTACTTTCAGGATTTACAATGCCCTCTTTGTTTAACGTTGCCAGGTCGCGTCTTCTGCTCCGGATGTCTTTTCCTC
>JACMLD010000399.1 GCA_014379785.1 Chitinophagaceae bacterium | reverse complement strand
GAAATCCGCCACAACCGAGGAGATCAAAAAGGCATACCGCAAGGTGGCTATGCAGTTTCATCCTGACAGAAATCCGGGCGATAAGTCTGCGGAGGACAAATTCAAGGAAGCTGCTGAAGCCTATGAGGTGTTGAATGATGCGGATAAGAAAGCGCAGTATGATCGGTTTGGCCATGCAGGACTCAGCAATGGCCGCGGCGGTGGCGGCGGGGCCGGCGGAATGAATATGGATGATATCTTCAGCCAGTTTGGAGATATTTTTGGTGAGGATATATTCAGCGGTTTTTTCGGCGGTGGTGGTGCAAGGTCAGGTCGTGGCGGAACCAGTCGCAGCCGGGGCACAAGAGGCAGCAACCTCAGAATAAAGTTGAAGCTCAGTTACGAAGAAATTGCAAAAGGCGTTACAAAGAGCGTCAAGGTGAAAAAATATGTTGTCTGCAACACCTGCTCGGGTAGTGGGGCAAAGGACAAAGGAAGCGTGCAAACCTGCAGCGGATGCGGTGGCAGCGGACAAGTAAGAAAGGTGACCAATACTTTTCTTGGCCAGATGCAGACAGTGACCACCTGTCCTACCTGCAACGGCGAGGGTTCACAGATCACCGCGAAATGCGGAAGCTGTAAAGGCGAGGGTCGTGTGTATGGCGAAGAAACGGTGACGCTGGAAATTCCGGCAGGTGTCCAGGAAGGAATGCAGCTCAGCGTTGGCGGTCGGGGCAATGCCGGTGAACGCGGAGGGGCACCCGGGGATCTCATCGTTCTCGTGGAAGAAGAACCGCACAAGGAACTGCAGCGCGATGGTCTGAACGTAGCATACGAACTGTATATCTCGTTTCCTGATGCAGTCTTCGGGACAAATCTGGAAGTGCCCACGATCGACGGAAAAGCAAAAATAAAAATACCCCCCGGCACCCAGGCAGGAAAAATTTTCCGTCTGAAAGGCAAGGGATTTCCTGCTGTCAACTCCTACGAAAAAGGGGATCAGCTGATACACGTAAATATCTGGACACCGCAGCATGTGAGCAGTGAAGAGAAATCAATGCTGGAGAAAATGGGCGAGTCGGCTAATTTTCATCCCAAGCCCGAGAAGAACGACAAATCGTTTTTTGATAAGATGCGGGAGATGTTTGGATAAGTCATGTCGAGCGAAGCCGTCATGTCGAGCGAAGCCGAGACATCCCCATCCGACCGGAGTTGGGAGTAATAGCTGGGGATTTCTCCACCCGCATCGCTGCGCGATGGGAGTCGAAATGACTTACCGCTTCTTCTGCCGGCCGTAGATTTTTTTGGCTTTTTCCACCAGCCCCAGAAATTCTTTTTGCATATAGTCATTTGGATTGATGGCATCATTGGTTAATATGATCACATCATTCCATGAGATCTCTTTGCTGAACTTCGACTTTTTCAGCAGCGATGCAAATTCCACCACGGCGGCAGCAAAGCGGTGACAGGCAGGAAGATCATTGAATTCGGTAAAAACGAATGGCACGGTAAAGAGTGAATGAAGCTTCAGCGAATCCTTGGGAGACCGATAGTTGATATTGATGTTTGCGAGCGACTCACGTGAAGCGAAACTATGATCTGTTGAAGTATTTGAAAAGGTCGGTGTCACTTCAAACATTGCCATGAGCGTATGTCCTGATCCAACTTCACCGCCTTCCAGTTCACTCAGGGAATCCGCCACTGCATTCAGTTTATTATCAAAACCTATCAGCCTGTAATCCTTTACCAGTGCGGGATTGAACCGAATACTCAGATACGCGTCATCGGCCACGGTGTACAGTGTCTGGGTCAATTCTTTTACCAGAACTTTCTCCGCTTCTTTTTCATCGTCGAGATATGCGAAGTTTCCATTTCCTTTTTTAGCCAGCACCTCCAGTTTCGAATCTTTATAATTTCCCATGCCCACACCCAGGCAGGTGAGATAGATGCCCGACTGCCGGTGGAGAGAAATAATTCTTTCCAGTTCATCCTCTGTGGTTTGTCCAACGTTAAAATCCCCGTCGGTCGCGAGAATCACGCGGTTATTCCCACCCGTGATAAACTGGCTCTTTGCCACCTGGTATGCCGCCTTGATGCCCGAAGCACCGGCTGTTGCTCCGCCAGGAGTAAGGTCTTCAATTGATTTGAGAATCTTCTCCTTTTCGGCACCACTGGTGGGCTGCAGCCATACACCTACCGTTGACCCATAGACGACGATGCTTACCGTGTCTTTATCCCGCAGGTTATTCACCATCAGTTTAAATCCGGATTTTAGCAAGGGCAATCTGTTGGGCATATCCATTGATCCTGATATGTCAATCAAAAATACCAGGTTACTCGGCGGTATGGTGTCTAAATTGACTTTGGCGGCGCAGACCTTCAGGAAAAGCAATTGACTTTCTGCATTCCATGGACATGGCGCGAGGTATGAATCAAAATGAAAAGTGCTGTCTTTTTTTGGACTGGTATATCCAAAATTAAAATAGTTCAGCATTTCTTCTATACGAACAGCATCGGGCGGTACGCTGCTGTTCATATTTATAAAACGCCTGATATTACTATACGAAGCCTTGTCCGTACTAATGGCAAATCCGGTTTCCGGGAATTTCTTTGCAGGAATGAATTCATTCTCGAGGAGATTGCTGTAGGTTTCTCCTCCTACGCTCCAGTTGTGGCGCTCTTCCCATCTCATGTCTTTTGTAACGGAGATGAGTCTTGTCTTACGAAGATTGCCGGCAGCCTGCGAAGGCTTCAGCGTAATGTATTCATATTTGGCATTGACCAGCTTTACTCTTACTTCCTGGTAACCGTCCAGACTGATGGTGACTGAATCGGTGGGATTGGCGGAAAGAATGCCAAATCCTCCGGAATTTCCCGAGTAAAAAAGGTATTTAGATGAATGAAGCAGGATTTTTGCGTTGGGCAAAGGGGTATTGATCTCGTCTTTTATTTCTCCGCGCAGATAATATTGCGAAAAAACCGATGAGGTGCACAGCAGGCAAAGCAATATGGTGCAGATAGCTTTCAACCGGATATTTGAACGAAATTAAGCAGTTAGCCCCTGATTGTCAATGGCTAGGGCATCTATTACAACGTTTTTAACCAACCAGTTGGTATATTTCCCTGATATTTCTGCCAAGGCCGTCATAGTCGAGTCCGTAACCAAGAACGAATTTGTTGGGGATGGAAAATCCCAGGTAGTCAATTTTGATAGGGTAAACGGTTGCTTCTGGTTTGTGAAGCAATGATGCTATTTTTAAAGAGAGTGGATGCTGGTGACTGAGTTGCGGGAGAAATTCACTGAGCGTCTTGCCGGTGTCAACAATGTCTTCGAGAATAATCACGTGCCGGTCGATCAGGTCTATGTCGAGCCCTATGGCCGTAATGACATGCCCGCTTGATTTGGTGCCCTTGTAGGATGCAAGTTTTATAAAACAGATTTCGGCTTCGATTTTAATTTCCTTGAACAGGTCGGAGGCAAACATAAAGGACCCGTTCAGAATGGAAATAAAAAGCGGCCTTTTTCCCTGGTAATCTCTGTCTATGTCTGCTGCGATGCTTTTTATTTTCTGTTCAATTTCTGCAGCGGTGAGGTAAGGTTCAAATTCTTTATCGTGTACCCGAAGTGTGTGCATTCCTTAGTTTTTGGATAATGGTTCCTTGTTTGATGAAATAACTTTTGTCATAAGAGCCGGCCGCGATGGTGCCTGATCTCTAAGATAAAGTTTTTCACCGGCTGCGGGCTCCATTCCCTGTGAAAGATGGTTGAGATTCAGCAGGCTTTCCATTCTGATGCCTTCCAGCTGGCAGATATCATAAACCGTTTCTCCCGGAGTAACTATATGCAGTGCGTTTTCAGCGACCTTTCTTTTTCGTTGCAGAAATATAAGCTGATCGCTTTCCAACACCGCGTTGTCGGGCAGGTCATTGAAGTCGAGCAGTCTTGCAAGCGGTATCTCATACTTATCTGCCAGGGCCAGTAATGAACTGCCTGCCTCCACAAAAATCACCCTGGTGCGGTTGATGGTAAATTCACCCGGCGGAAACTGCGGTCTTACCTTCACTACCGGCTCCGTCGCCTTCACGGATGCATTTGGCTGCATTGCCCCGGTCACCGTACTGGACGTATTTTCATTGCTTACAAGTACCTCTTCTGCAGGCTTGAGTTTTCCGAGTGCGATCAATGTGTATTGTTGCAGATTGTAAGTTTCGATGAGCTTTATAAGAATATGTGAGTATTTGATATTTGTTGCGTAGCCAGCTTTTTTCAAACCAAATGCCCATTCTTTATAATCTGTCGGATCAAGTTCAAACAGGAAAGCATACCGTGTACTTCTGCGGAGAAAGTCTGAATGATCGCGGTATGAATCGTCGGGAGCCGGATAGCTGCGGAAACATTCTCCTCTTGCATCATCATCATGATAAACCTTTTCTCCTTCCCATCCGGTTTTACATTTGATGCCAAAGTGGTTGTTGGATTTTCTTACCAGTACACTATTACCGGCTTCCGTTTCATGAATTCCCTGGGCCAGTTTGATGGCGGCTGGTACTCCTGTGCGGATTTCTTCGCTGATGGCCAGATCCTTATAAACACTGATATAATTCAGCACCGATTCCGATGGTTGTGCCTTTACCATTGCAGATACACTGAGTAAAACAATGCCAAGAAAAACTTTCAATCGCATGATTCGCATTTACTTTTTTACAATGAACATCAGGCCATCTCTGACTGTCAGCAAAACTTTCTCCACGCTCTGATCCCGATATATATATTCATTAAAAGCCTGAATGGCTTTTCCATTTTTTCCGCTGATCGTATCCTGAAACACCTCTCCGTGAAAAAGAACATTGTCGGCCAGGATCAATCCACCTTTTTTCAACTTCGGAAGGATGAGTTTATAGTATTCCAGATAACCCGTTTTGTCAGCATCAATGAATACGAGATCCCATTCTTCCTTTAGTGTCGGAATAATTTCCAGGGCATTGCCCGTATGCAAAATTATTCTTTCAAAGTTTATAGATTCCTTAAAAAAATTGCGCGCAGTTCCGGCGTCCTCTTCTCTCAATTCGATTGTATGCAAAACTCCATTCTTATCAAGTCCCTCTGCCAGGCACAGTGCGCTGAATCCTGTAAAGGTACCAATCTCAAGAATTCTCCGCGGCTTGAGTAAGGTACTGATAAGCGATAGGAACTTTCCCTGCACCTTGCCGCTCAGCATATGTGAATGCGGATGATTTGCATAGGTGTAGTCGGCGACCTTTTGGAGCAAGGCATCCAGTGGTGATGTGAACCGATCTGCATAGGCTTCGGCTGCCGGACTAAGAATTTCCACTGTAAAATATTTTAAAAATTGGGCTGAAGGGAATGCTTTGAATAAAACTTCAGTACATGTTCCACCACTTCGTCTGCAGTATCTGCAATCTGGAGCAACGCAAAGTCGTCCGGGCCAATGTATTTTTCTACCAGCATTACTGATTCGAGCCAGGTAAGTAATCCGCCCCAGTATGTTTTACCAACGAGGATCAGTGGGACCTGCATCATTTTTCCGGTCTGGATAAGGGTTGCCACTTCAAAAAACTCGTCCATCGTACCAAAGCCACCGGGCATCATCACAAACCCCTGCGAGTATTTTACGAAAAGTGTTTTTCTTACAAAGAAGTAATCGAAGTTGAGACTTGCATCGCGATCGATGTATGGGTTGGCATGTTGCTCAAACGGGAGGTCGATGTTAAGGCCGACTGATTTTCCACCGCCCAGCTGCGCTCCTTTATTTGCCGCTTCCATGATACCGGGTCCGCCGCCGCTGATGATACCGAATCCCTCTTCTGAAAGTCTTTTCGCAATGTCTGTGGCCAGTTCGTAATATGGATTTCCGGGGTCCGTACGCGCGCTGCCGAAAATGGAAATGCAGGGGCCTAATTTTGCAAGGGCTTCGAAACCGTCGACAAATTCTGCCATGATTTTGAAAATCTGCCAGCTTGAATGTGCCTTCGATTCGCTCCACCTGCGTTGCTTACCCAGCTTTATAGTGTCGTTCATAATCTACTTTTAAGGTCTGGAGACAAAGAATGCCAACGCTTCGTTTATACGAAATGCGGTGGCATCCGTGTTATAAAACGCAAAATTGCATCATTTAGTTTGCTCTACTCCGGTTTTTTTGAGATAGTTAACAGCCCGATAAACGTGAGTAAGCCATTGATAAGCAGCAATTCAATGCCAATCTGGTATCCACCGAACCAGTCGGCCGAGTTGCGGCTGATCACCCATGAAAGCAGGGGCGACAAAAGACAGATTGCTGTGACAATCCAGGTATCCGGGAACACTCGCTTCGTCAGAATCCCAAACGCGAAAAGTCCGAGCAATGGACCATAAGTATATCCCGCCAGGTCAAGAATGATTCCGATGATTGATTTGTTGTCAATGAGTCTGAATATGCCTATGCAGAGAAGAAAGACGACAGCGAAGGTGAGATGTACCGCCATACGCGTCGACTTCTGCTGCTTTTCCGTCATCCCTTCCCTGCGTTTGATGCCCAGGATATCAATGCAGAAAGAGGAAGTCAGCGCTGTCAGCGCTCCATCAGCACTTGGAAACAATGCCGATATCAACCCGAGGATAAAGATGATTCCAATTGCCTGCGGGAAATGGCCAATCGCAATCGTAGGAAAAAGGTCGTCGCCCTTTGCTGCAATGCCTTTCTCTGCCGCGAACAGGTATAGCAAACCGCCGAGCAGGAGAAAAAGAAAGTTTACAAAAACAATCACCACGCTGAATGTGATCATGTTTTTTTGGGAGTCCTTCAGGTTTTTTACGCTGATGTTTTTTTGCATCATCTCCTGATCAAGACCGGTCATAGCAATGGTGATAAAGGCGCCACCAATGATTTGCTTCACAAAAAAACCTTTGCTGTTTACATCTGTGTTGAAGACATTGGTATAATTTCTTGCATCGAGCAGCTCCATCGTATGACTGAAATTGTATCCGAGATTCTGCATGATATAATACACACATACAATGAGACCAATCAACATAAAACTTGTCTGCAATGTATCCGTATAAACAATTGTTTTTACACCTCCTTCGAAGGTATACAGCAATATCATCAGCAGAATAGCGAATGCAGTCACCCAGAAAGGGACACGCATGGCATCGAGAATAAAAATCTGCATGACATTGATCACCAGGTAAAGTCTCGCCGTTGCGCCCACTGT
>JACMLD010000398.1 GCA_014379785.1 Chitinophagaceae bacterium | reverse complement strand
GCTGATTCTGCCAACCGCTGATCCGACGCTGCTTCACCCCGATTTTAAAACACAACCTGTGCCGACCTTTCTTCAGCAGACAAAAAAAGAAATTTTTATCACGGATGGTGCGTGGAAGGAAAAGGCACTCGGATTCGGATGGTCCTGGGATGATTTTAACAGCAGTTATATGGCCGAAAGAAGTCCGCTTCCCATTTATGGCAACACCATCAAATGGATTCAGAGTGTTGACACGACTGTTGAACCGAGATCGACCTCGGTCTACTCGGTTCCGGAAGTAGAATGGAAAGTGCGTTTCAACCCGGACAGCAATAAAACATTTTCTGTAGAAAGAAAACGCGATGAAAATGTATTCATCGTGACCGAAGGCAATGAAACCAGCAAGGAACAGGAGATTCCTTTTGTCACAAACGGCATAACATCCGGTGTGGAGTTGTTGAATGCAGCTCTCTCAAAACACATTCAGCTCGTACCCGGACAAAAAGTCTTAAGCGAAAAATTCTGGCTGGTGAAATCTCAACCCACCGATTCATTATTGAAACCAATGATGCACCGAAGCGATAATTTCTTTGCAGAGCAGGCACTGCTGATGGTAAGCAATGAAAGACTTGGTGTAATGAGTATTTCAAAGATTACAGATACGCTGCTGCGTTCTGAACTGAAAGACCTCCCGCAAAAACCAAGATGGGTGGATGGCAGCGGGCTGAGCAGATACAATCTTTTTACTCCATTGGATTTTGTTTTCATTCTCAATAAAATGAAAAATGAATTTGACTGGAAACGAATCACCACTATTTTTCCAACGGGCAATGAAGGCACGCTCGCCAATTATTACCTGACGGAAAAAGATTTTATTTATGCCAAGACAGGCACTTTGTCCGGACAGGTAGCCATCAGCGGCTATCTGATCACTAAAAAGAACCGGACCCTCATTTTTTCGGTACTTATAAACAATCATCAGACCTCGGCGACTGCAGTAAGAAGGGCGGTGGAAAAATTTCTGCAGGCCATCCGTGAAAAATATTAGGGATTACCCAACCCTTGAGAAGAGCCCATCGTAAACATCCATGCTAAAAAAATGTTTTTCATGGCTCCAGCCGGTTTTTCCCCATCCCCCGAAGCAATTCGGGGGATTTTATTTTGCAAAACCCAACCCTGGCAATGGTTTTAACGTATAACAGTGCGGCCTGTCTTACAAACCCTGAACCTTGATATTCAAATTGTTAGACGCAAAAAGCGTTTATTTCTGGTGAAAGTGTAAAGGCAATATGGGCTCTGGCCTTCCGTTGAAGGTATGGACAGGGGTACTACCTTGTGGAAGTAAATAAAAATATTTGCCGAACGACTGGATAGATAAGAAAACCATTGACGGTTGCATTTCCAATGACCGGCGCGCGCAGGAGCTGCTTTACAAGCAATTCTACGGCCCGATGATAGCTTTGTGTATACGTTATACAAAAAATGAAGAAGATGCAATCGAAGTATTACACAACGGATTTCTGAAAGTTTATAAGCATATCGGCAACTACGATAGCAGCCGCGCCTCTCTCTACACCTGGATAAAAACCATCATGGTCAACAGCGCCATCGATTTTATCAGAAGCAATCAAAAATTTAAGGGACAGGCAGAATTGAAGGAAGTGGAAGACGTGAGTATGGACAATGAAGCAATACAGCGTTTGAGCGCGACTGAATTGCTGAAACTGGTGAGAAAACTTCCGCACGCAACACAGACCGTTTTTAATTTGTACGTTATAGAAGGATTCAATCACCGCGAGATCGGTGAATTGGTAGGAATCAGCGAAGGAACCAGCAAATGGCACCTGAGCGAAGCCAGACGACAACTGCAACAATTATTGTTAACCATGCATGTACTGCGATGAACGAAAGAAACACATTCGGGAAACTGCTCTCTGACAAACTTCAGAGACTCCCATCACCTGATGTTGACACTTCCTGGCAACAGATGAAAGATCTGCTTGACAAGGAGGATTCAAAAAAGGTGGGCGGTTTTCGTCCCGGCACGGGATGGAAGATTGGCGCTGTAATCGCGATTGTGCTTACTTCCGCATTGTATTTCTATGCAGAATCCCGTCATTCCGACTCCCTGACCGTAACGAAAGGGACGGAGGGATCCCCAGCCGTTAGTCAGACTGACAGAAATAAAGTGGCGCAGAGCGACGAAACCATCGGAATTTCTCCCGCCAATCAAACTGACAGTCATTCCGACCCCCTGAGCGCAGCGAAGCGGACGGAGGAATCCCCAGCCGGTACTCATACAAACAGAAATAAAGTGGCGCAGAGCGAGAAAACCATCGGAATTTCTCCCGCCGATCAAAGTGACGGTCATTCCGACCCCCTGAGCGCAGCGAAGCGGACGGAGGAATCCCCAGCCGGTACTCATACAGACAGAAATAAAGTGGCGCAGAGCGAAGAAAAAAACATTAAGACCCCATCACCCAAATCAACCATCGGAATTTCTCCCGCCAATCAACCTGACAGTCATTCCGACCCCCTGAGCACAGCGAAGCGGACGGAGGAATCCCCAGCCGGTACTCATACAAACAGAAATAAAGTGGCGCAGAGCGAGAAAACCATCGTGATTTCTCCCTCCGGTCGAAATGATTTCAACACAGACCTCGCCATTCCATCCGACAACGAATACACAAGCCTCACCCTTTCTGAGTCAGCAAAAAAACTCGCAGTGAAAGTCCAACGCGACGCCGCCATCATTGCCGAAAGCAAAAAAGAAAGAAAACAACTCAACCTCGCCGATCTGTACCAGCCCTTCACGCTGAAGGCCGACAACGACAACGATCCGTACTGGGCAATCGGACTCGCGCTAAACAGCGTAGTAGCCACAGGATCACAGACGCGCAGCAGCTACAACGTAAATGCAAAATCGGGCACACTGAGCGACTATATCCCTTCACCGTATGTGCAATATCACTTCAACAAAGCGGTGTACATACAAACAGAAATAAACCTCAGTTCACCACAGCATACACCACAACTGCTGATCGACCGCGAAACAAATCCAAACAACGAACGCTCGGTCTACCTCCAGAAACTCTATTACTTCAACTGGCCATTCAGCATGCATTACAGCCCATTCAAAAACTTTTACCTGGCGGGCGGTGTGCAGTTCTCCTCATTCCAGAGTGGAGTCGCACTCTTCCAGGACCGCAACCTGCAATCATCTGCAATTTCAAACAATGTCCTCAAATTCAAAGATGATTCTCTTGCCTCCCGACTTTCACCAAACGAATGGCGCTGGCAGACCGGAGCAGATTACTATATCAAAAGATTCACACTCGGTATGCGATACAACCGCGCCTTCAGGGATCTTGTAAATTATAAGCTGTCGCCCAACCTCCCGGTTACGGACACACGCAATTCAGCGTTCACACTGTTTCTTAAATACAATCTGTATGATGGAAGAAAGAGAGACTAAAAAGAAGGTCTCGAAAACAATCCGGCGAGATACTCTTTCTTAAACTCGATATAGGTGGGCTGTCCGGATGCCGTGACATTCGGCTGCACGCATGCAAAAAGATCCGTCACGAGCATCTTCATTTCATCCTGTGTAAGATGTTTGCCGGGTTTGATAGACTGCTGCACTGCCATAGCCCGCACCAGCTTCTCTCTTTTTGAAAAACGTATCTCCGAACTGAAGTTTTTAAACTGCTCAAGCAGGTTTTCAACCACCTTCATCTCATTGCCCTGCTCAAGATCAGCGGGCGTTCCCTGCACCACAAAAGCGTCTTTGCCAAAAGGCTCAATCTG
>JACMLD010000397.1 GCA_014379785.1 Chitinophagaceae bacterium | reverse complement strand
TCGGATCATCGATCAGGTTGAGTACCGATGCGGGTAGAAATCTTTTGTCGGTCGTGAATTCTTTTATTTGCCGGTTGTAGCTGGTGTCAATTTGTTGGGAGAATGAAGTTGTGCAAAGAGATAGGGTAACGAAAAGGCAGAGCAGTTGCTGCAAGGATTTCATGGTTGAGTTTTGGTTGTTGATACAAGATTAGAAAATGTTTGGGCAACCGGCCGCACGGAGAGCCAGTCATTCCGACTCCCTTCGCGCAGCGAAGCGGGTGGAGGAATCCCCAGCCGACAGTTTGAGTCACTGCCATCTACTTCATCACTCTGAGATGATATTGCTTCGAGAACCACTCCCTGATCTCCAGAGTGACTGCAACCGACGCATCGGCACCTGCCCGTAGCGGCCTTGGCTCCTGCGGGTGCATAACAGAATACATCACATAAATACTGCCAGCAGGAACACAGCCGTGGGGCAGTGACGTGCGGAGGTAGAGACCCACAATATCGACTGGGGACCCCTGCTCCTTTGCTTCGGCGCACGGGGTCGGCTGCGGGGTGACTCACACCCTACGTGCCGATTGACCACCATTCCTCAAAACCCGGAACATCATCAAAATAAACAACCTGGCCGATCATCGGAGATAATACCTCCATACCTTCTTTCTGTGCCGCTGCACGTACCCTTATCACCGGCGCATCCCAGTCATGAAGCGAAAGGGAAAATTTGCCCCAATGCACAGGCAGCAACATTTTGGCTTTCAGATCTTTTGCTGCCTGTACCACTTCTTCCGGCATCATATGAATGTATTTCCAGTTCTGATCATATTGACCATCCTCCAGAATAACGAGATCAAATGGTCCAAACGCATCCCCCGCCTTTTTAAAATGCGTATCATATCCTGAATCTCCACCAATAAATATTTTCATCGTCGGCGTTGCCAGTGCAAACGATACCCACAGCGAACGATTGCGGCGAAAACTTCTGCCGCTAAAATGCCTTGCGGGTATTGTATTTACTTGGAAACCCGGCAGCGGTTCCACCTGTTCATTCCAATCCATTTCTGCAATGATGTTTTCATCGTAGCCCCAAAATTCAAGGTGCTCTCCAACGCCCAGTCCGGTTACAATCTTTTTCACCTTGGGCTTTAGCTTTTTAACGGTTTCATAGTCCAGGTGATCCCAGTGATCGTGGGTGATGAAAAGCAAATCTATTTCCGGCATATCTTCCACTGAATACACGTCAGTGCCGAAAAAGCTCTTGGTGGTAATGGGTATGGGAGATGCGCTGCCACTGAATACCGGATCCACCAGCATTTTTATACCATCCACCTGCAGGAAGTAAGAGGAGTGTCCAAACCAGACCAGCAGATTCTTATTTGGATCCAGCGTTTTCAGATCACTTTTCTTTGAAGGCAGTTTTAAAGCGGGTTTAGACCGCTTGCTTTTCTGAAAGAAAAATTGCACCAGAACAGTTGACATTTTCACACCTTCCGTAAGACTCGGAGTCTTACTGATATTTTGAAAACTCCCGTCTCTGAAGTTTGTTGACGATTGGATTCTCTTAAGACGACTACCCGATGCGGCTTTTCCGAATTTTGGATGTTGTAAAAATGCATAGACCGATGCGACGATGAGCACGAGAATTATCAAAACTGTCATTGCTGCAAGATCGGGCAAAAACTCCGCAAAAAACGGGTTGTGACACAAGCATGACCTGCCTAATTTTACCAATAAACAAATCCGATGATTTCGCAGGAAGAGACAAATTATTCAAGAATTGCAAAAGCCATTGATTTCATTCAGAAAAACTATCAGGAGCAACCTGATCTGGATGAAGTAGCAGCTCATGTAAATATGAGCCCATTTCATTTTCAACGTCTGTTCACAGAATGGGCGGGTGTCAGTCCAAAAAAGTTTTTACAATACATCACACTGCAGCATGCAAAGAAAATCCTGGCTGGTTCAGGTGCAACGCTTTTTGAAGCGGCTGTTGAGTCAGGTTTGTCTGGTACAGGCCGACTGCATGA
>JACMLD010000396.1 GCA_014379785.1 Chitinophagaceae bacterium | reverse complement strand
TATTGGTTTCTTTTTTCCAGGCAATGCCATTCATTTCCTGAGCGTCCGGGTATTTCTGACGCGCTTCTTTGTCGAACGCACTGAGGTCTATTTTACCAATCACCTTTCCGCTTTGAAGGTCTATTTTCAGAATGTAGTTTGTCTGCCACTGATTGGCATACAGTACACCATTTACATATTCGAGTTCATTGATATTAGACACCGGACCGTTGTTGTCGGTCACACCGAGGATGCTCTGCACCTGCAAAGTATTGGGGTCCAGAAAGCGTAAGTTGCTGGTGCCGTCGCTCATGATCAACCGGGTGCTGTCATGGGTGAGTGACCAACCCTCTCCCGAATAGGAAAATTCCTGCATTTTTTTAAAAGTCTGTGCATCGTAGACAAATCCTTTCTGCGAAGTATAGGTCAACTGATACAGCTTATTATTAAACACGGTAATTCCTTCCCCAAAATAAGCTTTGTTGTTCAGCACTGCTTTGGTGTCCACTTTTCCGGTTTTCAGGTTGGCAATGCCAATGGCGGAAGGGTGGGGAGGTGGTCCGTCGCCCGCAGCAGTACCCGAGCCGCTGCTTTCAAGCAAATTGCCATTGTAAAATTCAAGTCCTTCCGTAAAAAAACTGGTATCGTGCGGGTATGTGGCGATAATAGAAAAGCCGATTCTCGGCACATCAGATACGGATGTTTGTCCGTCAGCCGGCGAATCGGGGCTGGTCCCGTTATTGCATGAAGCAATGATGGCTGAGGCTAAGAGAAAGACCAGAAATTTGTTCATACCGGCTTGATTATCGTGCAAATGTAAAACGCTGTTGTCAACCCCGGGGTGTTCTGCAAAGAAATTTCTCATAAGATTTTGTTTTACAAAACTAAATGTGTTATTTCACACTGCTTATCACCGAAGACCATCATTCTCCACTCCTACATCTCTACAGATGTTACCAGATGGTTATCATGACTAAGTTTCCTGTTGTACTCCCTTAATAATCGGCTTACCCAATTCCTATCATTCTCCTTTTTTTGTTGATCCCTACCCTGGATATCCCAATCCTTTGCATTGCCGGTATGTGTTTACCGATCAAATTTCCTTTGCAGTTCCTTAACTCCAATACCTGTACTCCTGTACTAATGAAAGCGCTGAAAATCAATAGCTGAAACGCCTACCACAAAAAGAACTTACAATGAGACGTTTTCTTCTATGCTTACTTTCAACGGTAATCGTTGTGTCCGTACATGCCCAAAGGGAATGCCACCAACAGGATTATCAACAGCAATTATTGTCAGCCAATCCGCTGTTAGCCAGGGAGTTCGAAAAGGTTGAAGCCTTTACCCGAAATTTGCCACTGACAGCCATCTCAGGAATAAATGGATCTGATCCGGCTTATAATGTGCCGCAGCTCATCAAAATCCCCGTTGTAATACACGTTTTGTATAATAATGCTTCGCAGAATATCAGCGATGCGCAAATAATGTCTCAACTCGATGCGCTCAACAACGATTTCAGGGGCAGGAATACCGACCGTTCAAAAACACCTGCTTATTTCGCAGATCTTTCCACCGATGCGGGATTCCAGTTCGAACTGGCGAAGATCGACCCGCAGGGGTACGCTACCACCGGCATTATCAGGAAATATACGGGCATTCAGAATTTCAGCTACGATGACAGAGTAAAAAACAGTGCTATCGGGGGCGACGATGCCTGGGATGCCGACAGCTACCTCAATATCTGGGTCTGCAATACCGTAGGAGGAATTCTGGGTTATGCGAGCGCGCCAGGCGGACCAAAAGAAAAAGACGGAGTGGTATTATCGGCCGGCGTGTTCGGCACCATAGGTATCGGCGGTCCGTTCAACAAGGGTCGTACAGCGGTCCATGAGGTAGGACATTGGCTCAATCTCAGACATATCTGGGGCGATGGTTATTGCGGTGACGACAAGGTAGAAGACACACCGCCGCAAAGGAGCGCCAACCGCGGCTGCCCTACCGGAGAAAAATTTACCTGTACTCCCACGGCACACGGAGACATGTACATGAATTATATGGATTTTGTAGACGATGCCTGTATGGTGATGTTTACCGGTGGTCAGAAAGAAAGAATGAGGTCACTGTTTGCTCCGGGTGGGGCAAGACACGCGCTCCTTTCTTCGAAAGCAATGTCAGGAGAAGGAATGCCAAAACCGGCACCTGTGCAACCAGAGGCCCCGGTAGCTGAAGTGAAGCTGTTGTTGTTTCCAAACCCCGCTGTTTCATCCATTACCCTCCAATCGGGTGAGGACATGAATTGCCTGGGGAAAGCAGTACAGGTTTACAATCATCTTGGTCAGATAATGACAACGACGATCATCAAATCATTCAACCAGCAGATAAACGTATCATCACTTAGATCAGGCATTTACTATGTAAAAGTGGAGGGTAGTGCCAGGGGGATGGCAAAATTTGTAAAACAGTAACGCTATTTCACGGCCTCTTCGAGTGCTTTTTTCACTACCTGGTCACCAGCATTGATCACTTCGTAAAATCCGTTGCTGCGCCATTGCTGCCTTGCCATCAATGCCATCAACCGCTGTTTGGTAAACTGTTTGTCGGTGGCAGACATCGAATAAACAGGAATGCTGTCCTTCGCGCTGAATGCCTCAAATTCCTGCCAGAGCGGCTCATTCGATTTATACCTGTTGTATAATTCGGTGCCATTTTTAAATGAATTGAATTCTTCCCGATGTGTGATAAAATAACGATAAGCGAAATCGCTCATCGTATTGTTTACAAAAAGCCGCGCAAATCCTCTTGGAAAGGAGGATGTATCCGCACCGATGAATAAATCCGGCATGATACCGCCGCCACCGTATACCGTTCTTCCACTTTTTGTCTTATAGACCGTTCCATTTTGGATATGATTGCTGTCTGCATTCACCATTTCTCCGTGGCGATAGCGGTCGTTGATATCATTTTCGTACTTGCTTTCTCCATTATTATATGGCTTTTGAATGCTTCTTCCCGAAGGGGTATAATACCTGGCAACGGTGAGCCTTAGCGCGGAACCGTCTGCAAGATCGAATTGTTCCTGCACGAGGCCCTTGCCAAACGTACGTCTGCCAATGATTGTGGCGCGATCCCAATCCTGGAGCGCACCTGCCAGTACTTCACTCGCGGAGGCCGAACCTTCGTCCACCAGCAGTACCAGCTTGCCCTGCTCAAAAAGGCCATCGCGCTTACAACGAAATTCCTGTTTGTCCTGGCGATTTCCTTTGGTATAAACAATGAGTTTTGTGCCGTCGAGAAATTCATCAGCGATATCGATCGCTTCTCCGAGAATGCCACCGCCATTGTTTCTCAGATCGAGTATCAGTCTTTTCATTCCCTGTTTCTGCAACGCCTCCAGGCTTCGCATGAACTCCTCATACGTTGTCTCAGAAAACTTATTGATATGAATGAATCCTGTTCCGGGTTCGGGAAGATATGCTGCATCCACCGAAGGAAGTGGAATGGTCCCTCTTTGTACAACGATGTCTTTTTTATCTTTTCCTCTGAGGATCAGAATTTTTACCTTACTACCTCCGGGTCCGCGAAGATGTTTTTTAATGCCTCCTGTCGTGATTCCATTTCCGGCAACCAGTGAATCATTGACTTTAAGAAAACGGTCGCCGACCAGCAATCCGGCTTTGTCGCTCGGGCCGTTTTCAAGAACCGTGATCACATGCACGGTATCTGCGAAAATGTTGAATTCAACTCCGATGCCCTGAAAATTTCCCTGCAAATCTTCATTCACTTCTCCAAGGGTTACAGCAGGTATAAATATGGAATGGGGGTCAAGGTGGGTAAGCATTTCAGAAATGGCATCATCGGCAAGGGTATCGGGATTGATGGGATCCACATATTGCAGCTTGATGATATCCATTACCTGCTGCAAAGGCGCTGGCTTTTCTATTTTAAAAAAACCTCCCGGTCTTGCGACCTTTTCTCTCAGCTTGAAACCCAGTACCATTCCACAAATCATTACAACAGCAAACAGTGAGGGTAACCAGATCCTTAAATTTCTTGCAGGTGTCATACACATTTTTCGATTCGTGTGCAAATTAACTGAAATAGCAGTTTAAAGGGTTAGGAATATTTTCATTTGTGCAAAATGGAATGGGGGATTAACTTCGTCCCCTTAAGAACAAACATGGCTATACTGATCGCCGACAGCGGTGCTACCAAATGTGAGTGGTGTCTGGTGAATGGAAAAAAGAAGAAGAACATCTTTACCCAGGGCATCAGTCCGTATTTTTTTACAGGTGAACAGATTCAGGAATTGTTGATAAAGGATCTGCTTCCGGCACTCAAAAAGCAGGAAATCTCCGATATATTTTACTACGGCACGGGCTGTGCAAATCCCGTCAATGCGAAGATGATAAAAACCGCTCTGAAAAAGGTTTTTCCCGCTTCGAAAGTGACCGTGGATCATGATCTCATGGCGGCGGCAAGGGCCATGAGCGGCAGGGAAAAAGGCATTGTCTGCATCCTCGGCACCGGCAGCAATTCCTGCTTTTACAATGGAAAGAAGATTGTAAAGAACAGTCCGGGCATAGGCTACATTCTCGGAGACGAGGGCAGTGGCGCCTACCTCGGGAAGAAGGTGGTGCAATACTTTCTCTATAATACATTTGATGAGGATCTGAGTTATAAATTCAACGACAGGTATCATACCAGTCATCTCGAAATCCTGGAGAGCGTGTATCGCCAGCCGCTGGCAAACAGATACCTTGCAACCTTTTCATTGTTCCTGGCAGAGAACCGCGGACATTATATGATTGAAAACATCATTGAAGATGGTCTGAATGATTTTTTCTTTAACCATCTTTGCAAATACAATGAAAGCTGGAAGCTGCCCATCCATTTTGTTGGTGGAGTGGCACATGGCTTCAGAGATATTATACAGGAGCTTTGCAGTTCCTACGAACTAGAGCTTGGCAAGATTGCCAAAAATCCAATGGAAGGTTTGATAGAATATCATAGTTAAACAACTCACCATGGCCTTTGAAAAGTTTACAGAGCAGACAAGCAATTACCGGCATCTCGATAAGATGAGTGTTGAGGAAATACTGATAAATATCAATAAAGAGGACAAGACTGTTGCAATAGCTGTGGAAAAGTCGATTCCGCAGATCGAGAAACTGGTGACGGTGATCGTTGACAATATGCTGGCTGGCGGGCGTTTGTTTTATATTGGTGCTGGCACGAGCGGCAGATTGGGTATTCTGGATGCGAGTGAAATTCCACCGACTTACGGTATGCCTTTCGGACTGGTAATCGGTCTGATTGCCGGTGGCGAACAAGCCATTCAGAAACCGGTTGAGTACGCAGAAGACAGCACAGAGGACGGTTGGCAGGAATTGCAGACTTATAATGTAAATAAAAAAGACGTTGTAATAGGGATAGCCGCCAGTGGCACAACGCCATATGTAATCGGCGCTTTGCTGGAGTGCCGAAAACTGGGAATCGCTACGGGGTGCATTACCTGCAATCCCGGTAGTCCGCTTGCTGCCGCTGCTGATCATCCGATAGAAGTGGTGGTGGGACCGGAATTCGTAACCGGGAGTACGCGCATGAAGAGTGGTACCGCGCAAAAGCTGGTGCTGAATATGATTTCAACGGCGGTGATGATTCAGATTGGCCGTGTGGAGGACAATAAAATGGTCAATATGCAGCTGAGCAATGAAAAAATAATTGACCGCGGCACCCGGATGGTCATGGAAAGGCTGAATATTTCCGACTACGAGCATGCAAAGTCGATGCTGCTGAAACACGGCAGTGTGAAGAAGGCGGTGGAATAGTAAATTAGCAGATTAGCAAATGTGGGCGCTGTGCGCAATGTGGGAAAATGTGAGGAATGTGTCGAGTGCGGTCATTTCGACTCCCATCGCGAAGCGATGAGGGCGGAGAAATCCCCAACTATTCCTCAGACTCCTATAAACGGCCGGGGATTCTCCACTCGCTGCGCTCGGTCGAAATGACGGCTCGCGAGCGAGCGCACATTCTTCACATTGCGCGCAGCGCATCACATTCTTCACATTTTCCAATCTGCTTATTTGCTAATTTTCAAGTTTGCTAATTCTCAAATTTCCATGTAACTTTTGTATGCTAAATTTTCCCTTATGAGACGAAATTTCTACTTCCTTTCCCTCGTGCTGATTTCCGCGTTTTCTGCTGGCGCGCAGGAGACAAACAAGGTCTTCGCCATTACCGCCAGCAATACAAATAATGCAGACCCGAAATCTCAGAAATGGATCAATATTTCCGAAGTGGATCTCGCGACCGGCAAAACGGTCAAATCACCCCTGCAGGCAGGAGAAACCTCATTATCTCTTTATACAAATGGAAAATCTTCGCAGTCGCCAGGCGTGAATATGTTTGCGGCGGCAGCGTACGACAGAAAAACAAACCAGCTTTTTCTTTCACCCATGCAAAGCGCCGACCTGAGATGGGTAGACCTCGATGACAACAATACCACGCAGCGTGTACACCGCCTGCCCCTGGGTTTTGTGAGCGACAAAGATCTTGTAAACAGCGCGAATCACATCACCCGGATGGTCATCGGCTCAAACGGCTATGGTTATGCGCTAAACAACGACGCCACCCATCTTATCCGTTTCAGCACCGGCCGCAAACCGGAGATCACAGACCTGGGTTCACTAATAGACGATCCGAAAAACGGCGCAGTGTCCGTTCACAATTCCTGCAGCGGATGGGGTGGAGACATGGTCGCAGATGCAAAAGGAAATCTTTACCTGGTCACCGCATACCAGACAATGTTCAAAATCGACATCAACACAAAAATCACCAGCTACATCGGAACCATCAAAGGTCTGCCTGTTAACTACACCACAAACGGCGCAGCAGTGGACCAAAACGGAACGCTGATCGTGAGCAGCGCCAACTCACCGGAAGGATATTTCTCTGTAGACATGCAGACATGGCAATCAAAAAACATTCCCGGGACGCAAGGCCTGCAGTCCACTTCAGATCTGGCAAGCGGAAACCTCGCCTTCGAAAAAACTACTGAAACCAGCAGAGTTTTCAACAACGATCCACTGACCCGCAGCCGGGTCAGCCTGTATCCAAACCCGGTTACAGACGGAACATTCAGATTGAGCTTCGACAAAAAAGAGATCGGACGCTACCAGGTGCAACTGCTGGATCTTTCTGGACGTCTTAGCTTTCAGAAAAACCTCAATATCGTTTCAGAGAAACAAGTGACAGAAATACAACTGCCCGGAAAAATGGCGAAAGGTTTTTATATTGTAAAAGTCCTCGACTCCGGACAAAAAATACTTTTTACAGATAAAATAGTAGTGGAATAGAAATGCAAGACATAGAACCATTTTATAACTGGCGACATATTTATATCAGTGAGGACGATGAGCGTTCGCCTTTTTTCGGACGGATATATTCTGAATTCGAATTTTCGCAAACGATCTACAACTATTATATCCACCCGCAATGGGACGATTTCGGATCGCGGACCATGTACCTCAAAACCCTCATGGCCGATTACGAAGAGCATTATGCTGTAATCGAACTGATAGGAGAGTGGAACGATGCCATCGAAAACGATATCATGGAACTGAAGCGCGAAGTCGCTGATGTTTTTTTCGCCCAGGGAATCACCAAGTTTATCCTGATTGCGGAGAATGTACTCAACTTTCACAGTGACGGCCGCGACTACTACGAAGAATGGTTTGAAGAAGTAACCGATGAAGATGGATGGATAGTGGTAGTAAATATGCCCGAACAAACTCAGCATGATTTTAAGAAAGCAAAACTAAACCGCTATCTCGAACTGATGGATATACCTTCCTGGCGCACCTACAAACCCTTTCATCTTTTCAAAAAAATTGATGAGCAACTGATGAAAAGACTCGGTTAACAAACGTTAGCTTTTACGCATTGGGCGCGGCTTTCAGGAGACCATCCGTAAAATTGTTTTTGTTGCTTTGGTATAAGTTCCTATTTTTGATTCTCATGACAATCGCAAAAGCATATCGTGGTTTTTATTTTTATTTCTTTTTTACCGGAAGAACGGGGGTGCTTTTGTTGAATACCAAATAGGAAATTTGTAAAACAACATAGAAAATCCCCCGATAAGTTCGGGGGATTTTTTTTTATTACCATGGCTGAACGAATAAGTATACAGGGTTACGAAGGCAGTTTCCACCAGGTGGCGGCCCGCCAGTTTTTTGGAAACGACGTGGAAGTGATACCATGTGCTACTTTCAGAGATGTTGTAAAAATTGCAGGCAACAAAAAGGAAAGCAATGGCGGCATCATGGCCATTGAGAACTCCATTGCCGGCAGCATTCTGCCAAACTACAACCTCCTGCAAAAAAGCAATCTCAAAGTATCCGGAGAAATATTTCTTCAAATCAGGCAAAACCTGCTCGTCAATCCCGGCGTTTCCCTCGATGACATCAGAGAGGTGCACTCGCACCCCATGGCTCTTCAGCAATGTCTTGGCTTTCTTGATAAATACAACTGGAAGCTGATTGAAACGGAAGACACCGCCCTCAGTGCGAAGCACGTTCACCAGCACAGAAGCAAACACATTGCTGCCATTGCCAGCAAACTGGCTGCTGATCTGTTCAGCCTGCAGGTGCTCGCGCCGAATATTCATACAATGAAAAACAATTACACCCGGTTTTTAGTGGTGGAAGTCGATGACCAGTCCGGTCCACCGGCGGGTGCCAACAAAGCCTCTGTGAACTTCCACACCGACCATTCACGCGGAAGCCTTGCGAAAGTGCTTACAAAAATCGCTGAAGGAGGAATCAATCTGAGCAAGCTGCAAAGTTTTCCTATCCCGGGAAGCGACTGGCAATACAGCTTTCATGCAGATATGGAATTTGAAAATCTTGACCAGTTTTCTGATGTGATAAAAACAATTACGCCGCTGACCGCAGCTTTAAAAGTGTATGGTGTTTATGAACGTGGTAAAACTGTTAATTAGAATTTGTAAAAAATGATTGCAACATCGAAAAGACTGGAAGGCATCGGCGAGTATTATTTTTCGCAGAAACTGCGCGAAATTGATCAGCTGAACCGTGATGGAAAAAATATCATTAACCTTGGCATCGGTAGTCCCGATCTGCCACCACATCCTGATGTAATAAAGGTTCTGCAAGATGAGGCAGCAAAACCAAATGTGCATGCATACCAGAATTACAAGGGTTCACCCGTACTCAGAAATGCAATCAGCGACTGGTACAAACAATGGTATAAAGTTGATCTGAATCCCGAAACCGATATACTTCCACTGCTGGGAAGCAAAGAGGGCATCATGCATATCTGCATGACCTACCTCAACGAGGGCGATGAAGCCCTGATCCCAAATCCTGGCTACCCCACCTATAGCAGTGCAGTAAGACTGGCAGGCGGTAAGCCACTGCTGTATGATCTGAAAAAAGAAAACAACTGGCAACCGGATTTCGAAGCCATAGAAAAGAACGATCTGAGCAAAGTAAAACTGATGTGGGTTAATTTTCCCCAGATGCCTACCGGTCAGTTGCCAGAACAGCAGTTGTTTGACAACCTCATAGCATTCGGGAAAAAGCATGATATTCTCATCTGCCATGACAATCCATACAGCTTTATTTTGAATGAACATCCCACAAGCCTCCTCCAGGCGGCAGGTGCAATGGAGGTGGCAATTGAACTCAACTCACTCAGCAAATCCCAGAACATGGCCGGCTGGCGTGTTGGAATGCTGTGTGGCGCGAAAGAAAGAATAAATGAAGTGCTTCGTTTCAAAAGCAATATGGACAGCGGAATGTTTTTGCCGGTACAGCTCGCTGCCGCAAAAGCACTTTCACTTGGAAGAGACTGGTACGAAGAACTAAACAGCGTATACCGTGAACGCCGCGAAAAAGTCTTTGAACTGCTGAGCTTATTAGGTTGTAACTTTTCGCGGGAGCAGGCAGGCATGTTTGTTTGGGCAGAAGTGACCCAAACAGCGAAAGACGGATTTCAGCTGAGTGATAAAGTGCTGCACGATTCGGGTGTTTTTATTACCCCTGGAGGCATCTTCGGAGAAGCGGGAAATGGTTATGTGAGAGTGAGTCTGTGCAGCCCACTGGAAAAACTTCAACAGGCAATCAATCGAATTCAACAAAAAATATAAAGAAACAGATGGAAGGAAAACGGGTTGCCATCATTGGCGTTGGTTTGATAGGAGGATCGTTTGCATTGCAGCTGCGCGAAAAGCAGATTGCTTCCACCATAACCGGCGTTGAGTCTAATGTTGGTTACGCTGAAAAGGCTTTGGAGATGGGACTTGTAGACGAAATCGCTGGACTGGAAGACGCCATCGGCAATGCAGACCTTATAGTAATGGCTGTGCCTGTAGATGTACTCAATATTCTTTTACCAAAGGTGCTCGACAAAATAGACAGACAGGTAGTGATGGATATGGGTTCAACGAAATCACAGCTGATAGCCATTGTAAAAGACCATCCGAACCGCGGACGGTATGTTGCCACCCATCCGATGTGGGGTACAGAGTACAGTGGGCCACAAGCTGCCGTAAAGGGCGCCTTCGAAAACAAAGCGGTGATCATCTGCAACGCTTCAGAAAGCGATG
>JACMLD010000395.1 GCA_014379785.1 Chitinophagaceae bacterium | reverse complement strand
ATCACCATTTCAAAAGGAGGCAACAATTATCTGGTGATGGCAAATACCAACCGCCCCGTGATGCGTGTAAAATACAAGTCCATCGAAGACTTTGCAGGATCATTGACAGAACCCATCAAGGAAAGCTACTCCACTGCGGGTGTTGATTTTGTAACCTTGCCAGTAGTTAATGTTGTACAGATGGATAATCTGGATGACACACAGGTGGTGGTTTTGCAACGCAGCTCCAATTGCGACCTTGACCTTTACACCGCGATAACAGATAGATGGCTTTGATAAGATTTTTTTTGATAATCCTGGTTTGCAATGGTTGCGGACCGTATAAGGACACCGAAATATCAATATTCGAAGACGATCATAAGATTACGAGCCTATACATACCCTCAAACTTATGGAGGGGTACGGAGCCGATGATGGCTCTCAAACAAATTCGGGTCTACCGAAGCGGTGACACTAGTAATACGGAGATATTAGGGCGTCTAACCTACGGCGGTGACGATATCGGATTTTCACCGGTCATTCCACTCGCTCCGGGATACGAGTATACGGTAGTTATGGGATCTGATACCCTTGGCAGTATTTCGATTCCATTGCCGCCGCAGTCAGAGGCTCCACGACTCACCAAAATATCACCGGCGTCAGACAGCTTGCCAGCAAACCTGCTTAAAATTTACCTGCATTTTTCAACACCAATGCAGGAAGGAGTGAGCAGCGAGCATATCAGCATAAAAAATGAACAGGGTGAATTACTGAAAAATGTTTTTCTTTTTTTGGAACAGGAGCTGTGGAACAAAGAACGCACTATCCTCACACTCTGGCTGAACCCCGGAAGAATCAAACGCGACCTGCAACCAAACCTGTCAGAAGGACCGCCGTTGGAACCGTCAAAACGATACACAATCACTATTAGCAATAAGTGGCGGGGTGCCAACGGAACTTTCCTCGAGCAATCTTTTTCAAAAAAATTCTATACAAGGGAAGCAGACACTGCTTCACCAGATTTGACAACCTGGAGGATCTTCTCAAGGTCGGAAGGAGAAACATTCCCTTTGATCATCGTGCCAGTTGAGCAGATCGATATGCCGTTGTTAGAAAAATCGGTGGAGATTTTAAATGATGACGAAATGCCTGTTAGTGGGATACTCATCAGCAATAAAACGGAAGATTTTCTGTATTTCTACCCTACCAAACCATGGAAAGCGGGAACACATTTTATCAGTGTTCAATCAACAGTGGAAGATCTCGCCGGCAACAACCTTGATAGACTGTTTGACGAAGATATCAGCAATAAAAAACCTCGTGCACAAAGTGCACGAGGCCTGATTAGTTTTATAGTGGAATAATTGTCGTTAGAATCTGAAGATGACACCTGCCTGAACCTGGGTGATATCATATCCTGCCTCTGCGTTGAAGCCGAATTTTGGCGTCACAAAATATGAAGCGCCAACAAAAGCACCCAACACCGGGATCACTTCATTGTAATCATCGTCGTTGTTGTTGTTACCATTTTTCCATCCATAGTTATGGAAGCCCACACCCGCAGAAAGACCTGCATATGTGTCAAGTCCGGGCACCTGCCAGCCATAATGCCATGCTGAACGACCTGCCACGATAAATGTGCGCGCCTTATAATCATTATAAGGACCATTGTTGGAGAAAGATCCGCCGACCTGACCACCAATTGAAATGGTACCAGGACCAGCCTTCCATACACCTACTTCCAATGCGGCCTTTGTACCAAAGCCGGTATTGTAATAATTTCCTTTGTACTGTGCACCGACACCAACGCCGAGGGCGAGTGTAACTGTTCCCGGTTTAAACGGAGTAACAGGTTTGGTTTGTGCACTAACGGTAGAGGTTGCACCAAAAATCATGGCCACCAGGATTGTCGGGATTAATATTGACTTTTTCATAATCATGCCGTATGCAAATTATATACCATGTTCTATTTTGGCAGCAAAATCGTGAAGGTTGATCCTTTTCCCAATTCACTCGTTGCTTTAATATGCCCTTTATAATTTTCTACTATTTTTTTACATATCGCCAGACCAATGCCCGAACCCTGATAGGTATTGCCATCCAGCCGCTGAAATATTCCAAAGATCTTATCGCTGTATTTTTCTTCAAATCCAATTCCATTATCTCTCACTTCAATACAAACAAACTCATCCTTTGAAATGCCAAATTCACTGGCAATCTCTTCTGTGACGCGCTTTTGTTCAACCTTTACAACCGGTGGGTTGCTTTCATTAAACTTAAGTGAATTGCTGATCAGATTCTGAAGCAACTGATGCATTTGTCCGGGTACCGCCTGAATGACAGGCAATTTGCCAATACTCACCAGCGATTTTTTATCCTTGATGGTGATCTCGAGATCATCCACAATCCTGGTCGCTATTTCATTCAAATCTGTGGGGATATGGGGAACCTGTGTATTAGAAAGCTTGGACAAAGTAAGTATATCATCTACCAGTCCCTGCATTCTGTTTGATGAGTTGATAACCTTCTCGAGATAGTTTATTTCACTTGCATCGAGTTTGTCGCGCACCCGGTCTTTTAACAGATTGCCAAATGCCTGAATTTTTCTCAGTGGTTCCTTTAAATCATGCGATGCAACAGACGCAAACTGCAGAAGATCAAAATTTGACTGTTCCAGCTTGGTGGTTGTTACCTTCAGTTCTTCATAACCCTGGGCCAACAGATCTGAAGCTTTTCTTTTGTCGGTTATATCCGTGAATGTTGTCACCAATCCGTCCATCATTTTCACACAAATGACTTCGAACCATTTCCTGACATCATGTACGTAAAACTCAAACTGAATGCTGATACCCAGTTCAACCACCGACTTGTATTTTGATATCTGGTCCTCGTCCATGGTAGGGAATTCTTCCCGCAACCTTTTGCCCTTGAGTGTTCCAACCGTCAGACCAAGCATTTGCTCTGCCGCAGGATTGACGCTGAGATATTCAAAGTCAACAATCGCGCCTTTCGTGTCACGTATGGCTTTCTGCGCAAGAATCCCACTGGTGGAGCTGTTGAATACGGCCTCGAGTGTACTCGCCAATTTTCTTGTTTCGGCAATATTTACAAAGCTCACCACCACACCATCTCTCTGCTTATCGAGCCTTAGATAAGGCGCAATACGCATCAGCAGGATATTGTCGTCATTCATATTGATCTCTTTCTCCTTCGCTTCGCCGGTACGCATCACGTCTTTGATATCATTGAAGAAATCAAGATTTTTGAAGTTGGTGGATATATCGGTAATAGACCTGCCAATATCAGAATCGATCAGATTGACCTGCCTGGTTGCTGCAGGGCTGAATTTTCTTACGATCATTTTGTTATCGATCAGTATCTGCCCGATGGATGAATTATTGAAGTAATTCGTCATATCGTCATTCAAGTCAATCAGTTCCTTGATCTTTATCTGGTGTTCTGCGTTTACGGTATGTAATTCTTCGTTGAGCGATTGCAGCTCTTCATTAGTACTTTGCAGTTCTTCGTTTGCAGATACAATTTCTTCATTGCTTGATTGCAATTCTTCGTTGGCAGATTCTACTTCTTCCAGAAAAGCCTGCAGGTTGGCCTTTGTAATTTTCAGCTCTTCTTCAAGATCGCTGATCAGTTCCTGAGAATATTCCCGGGGATCGGCATGCGGCTGCTTTGCGGTAATCTGTTCGGATGGCAACTCATGCAAAACCACAAAAAGAAACGGCTGGAGATATGTTTTCTGCTCCAGGTATGGTTTAACTACAATGCTGATCAGTTTTTCAGTATGTCCCGATCTCACTTTTACCTTGCGGTTAACTACCCTGGTATTCGTGGACGATGCCTTTCTGATTGCAGTATTCAAGGCAATCGAAAGGTCCGGCGGCACCAGCTTTAGCAGGTTGAAGTTGAAATTCTGTTCAGGAAAATTGATAAAATCCTTGAAATCCCCCATCGCCTGTTTCACCTCAAAATCCTTATCGATAAATATTCCCGCAAATTTATACTCTTCCAGGAGCGTATCGCGGAAGATTTCCGGCAGATTACTCAGTGCATTTTTGGATTTCGCGATACCGGTTACAGCCATCAAATGGCCGCGCTCAGAAGGATTTAAAAATGTTTCATACTCACCGGTCTTGGCTTTGCTGATGCATTTGTAAATTTTCCATTTTCTGTCTACATCTCTCAGCACATCTTTTAGCTTGCCGACGGTTTCACTTGGACCTAAAAAAAGATAACTGTCTTCATTCAATGCAAAATGAAATTTTTGCAGGATAGATTTCTGCAGTGCCGCACCCATATAAATCAGCATATTGCGGCAGGTAAGGAGATCGATCCGGCTGAATGGAGGATCTTTGGCAATGTCATGCTTTGCAAAAACGACCATTTTACGGATGGTTGCAGCGACGCGATAAGTATTTCCTTCTTTTATAAAATGCCTCATGACTCTTTCCGGTTTCACACTTTTGACGGCCTCCTCGCTGTAAATCCCTTTTGATGCGAAATCAACACAACCTTGTTCCACGTCTGTCGCAAATATTTTTACATTTATGTCAAACTTCTTATTTGTCTGAATATATTCATCGATCAACATGGCAAGAGAATAGGCTTCTTCCCCGGTACTCACCGCTACAACCCAAATTTTTACGGTGTCTCCCGGCTGACGGGTCATAAAAAGTGCAGGAATGACCTGAAGCCTGATAACATCAAAGGCATCTTCGTCGCGGAAAAATCTTGTCACGTTTATCAGAAATTCACGGCAAAGAAGTTTTACTTCTTCGGTATTATCGCCCAGATAGTTACTGTAGTCCGACAGGTTTTTTATATTCTTCTCGGCCATGCGCTTCGCCAGCCGGCGGTGCAGGGTAGGCCTTTTATAATTTCTGAAGTCGTGACCCGTAACCCTCTGAACCAGCTCGAGTATGTCGAGCAGTGTAGACTCCTCCTGTTTAGACATCACATTAAATGACTTGATCAGCGGAGCTTCTTTCAGATATTCCACCAATTCTTCGGGCATCATCTCAGGGTCCAGAATCAAATCGGCAGTTCCAGAGGATACTGCACTATTGGGCATTCCGTCGAACTCCGCGGAAAGTGGATCCTGCACCAGCACAATGCCGCCTTGCGTTTTTATGGACTCAAGACCTTTTGTGCCATCTGTGCCGGTTCCGGACAGCACCACACCAATGGCTTTTTCTTTTTTGTCGTCCGCCAAAGAATGAAAAAATATGTCTATAGAATTGTTT
>JACMLD010000394.1 GCA_014379785.1 Chitinophagaceae bacterium | reverse complement strand
GTCTGAAGGCGTGCGGCTTCGCGAACCGTCAAACTCCGGCACTGGCGGGGATCCGGGTGTATATAATAATGGCCGTCTTTTGAGATGTGACTGGTAATCGTCGAGGAAGGCCGGCCAAAAGCCTGAACGCGAAACCGATCATTAAAATGTCCGGAAGTTGCATTTTTGTGATTTGGAAGTAATTCAGGCGGATAATCCCGAAGTCCTGGAGAAACAGTAGTTTGTGCATAACAGGAAGCAAACAGATAACGTTGTAGATCATTGAAAATATGTCCACGAGTTGAATGGTTGCAAACTCCACCCATCCGTAGATCCAGATACCACCATTTCAACTCATCTCTGACGGTAGGCTCGTAGCGAACAAACCTATCATCACCCCTGTCATGGAGTGAATGAATCGGCGAACTCAGTGCAGCCATGAGGCGCCCATGAAAATCATGGCCATATTTTTCAGCCGAATCTTTTACCCATTGCTGATCCGCAATACCTGCAAACCTCTGTAGCCATAGCTCTTGACTATCAGCTTCCCTTGAAAGCCCACTGCGCAACGCTGGTAAACCATTCAGAACCGACTCGGTACAGACCTGGTCTTTGGCCTGTATGGTTTCTGGCATAACGGAAGCTAAATCCTCACGTATTCCCAACAAAATGACCCTGTGTCGTGCCTGTGGAATACCATAACGCTCACATTTAACGATATAATCTTCGGGAAGGTGGCTTGTACCTGACTCTTCAGGTGGTTTTACCAGAGAGAAAATCTTGTACTTGAACGACGTCTCGTTTTCAAAGCCGGAGAAAACAGAAGCAGGATTTTGCAGATCGGCAAGGATACTATCGAATACGGACTTACCTTGTACCTTTGATGAAAGTATTCCTTTGACATTTTCCATCACAAATACAGGCGGTTGGTGTTTTGCAATAATCCGCAGGTATTCAATATAAAGGTAACTACGAGAGTCGTCCTCTATCTTATAGTCTTTGATTCCAATGTTTCTTGAACGCCCGATTACTGAATACGCCTGACAAGGCGGCCCGCCAATAAGAATCCATTTGTCATGGCCGGCAATTACGCTGGAAATTCTCTCGTCAAGTTTGGCATCAAATACTGGTCCACTGCCCAAAGCATCAAGCCATGCTTCATCTTTTGCAGCCAATGCCTCAGCAGGGTGTCGCTTGAATAGTTCATCCCGTGAAATATCACCTCTCAAAAAAGAGTAATAGTCTTCAGGAACTTCACCATACGGAAATTGTCTGTAAAAGCTCCTTAACTCCAGTGTACTGTGCGCTGAAGCCTCCTTCTCGACAGACACTCCGATCTTGAAATACGGCTTTCCTGCTTTACGTCCGAGAGCCGAAAAACCTTCTCCCAAGCCACCTGGACCGGCAAAAACGTCGATTATTGGAATGCTTGATGTCAAAAGTGAATTAACGTCCACCGGCAATCCGACGCGATTCTGATGCCAGCTGGCGAAACCACTTATTCATGTAGTACATATTTTCAATGTTGATTTTACTTACAGGATCATCGACACGACGCCACATTTCAGCGCATATCGGTTTTATCTCTACCGGCCAGCCACTTTC
This sequence comes from Chitinophagaceae bacterium, assembly GCA_014379785.1. Taxonomy (GTDB): domain Bacteria; phylum Bacteroidota; class Bacteroidia; order Chitinophagales; family Chitinophagaceae; genus JACMLD01. Next base: position 3,470 of record JACMLD010000394.1, on the reverse strand, counting down.
CGGGTCATCGAATCCATCTGGATGCAGACCATAATTCTGTTCATGCTCGAATATCTGGTGATAGCCCTTGATCAGAGTGAGATCTTTTACACTATCCAATTGGCCGATATTCTTGACTACATAATTGAAGCTGACGTTTTGCTGGTTCATCTGTTGTCTCCTTTCAAGTTATTCGTTATGCCTCATTCGCCAGTCATCATTCAGGCGTTCGCCATGATTGGCACCACCAACTTTTCGAGCGGTCGAAAACCCCTGACAGGGCGGGCCTCCCACAATGACATCAACATGATTGACACCAATCAGTTCCGATAACTCGTCAGGGCCAAAGGCTGTCAGATCGCGGTGCAGGACATGCTGTTTGTTAAGCATACAACATAAGTGCGACAGATTACGTCATTGAAGCACCTGATGGAATAAAAAAACCGCCAAACCGGCATTCTTAACGGTTCAGCGGCCTTTATTATAGTTTGATTGTCCCATCAACTTAATCCCCATCCCCATTACATAAAAAGCGCTTCACCTTACTCCGGCAACGCCTCCCTGTCAACGGATCAGACCAAAACACGCGCCCGCACTCCCCATCCGTCCCTTTTACATCGTTCCCATCAAGCTCAGGTAACGGCGGCGTGCCAGAAAGTTCTCTCAACAGCAATGAGAGTTTTTGGCTGAATGCCCATAGCCTACTTATCTTCCCGTCGCGTATGAGCCTCCAGCATTTCCCTCCACTCATGCAATTTCTCACGCAGAATCTGCCTGGGGATCATCTTGGTTTCGTATTCGGCCACCAGAGCCGGAGAAAGATGGCGGCTCAACGCATATTCGACCACCTCATCATCCTTGCGCCGACAGAGCAGCACACCGATGCTGGGATTTTCATGGGGCCGCTTGCGGTCCCGGTCCAGGGCTTCCAGGTAAAAGGAGAGCTGCCCCAGGTGCGATGGCTCGAACTGGCCGGTTTTCAGTTCGAATGCAACCAGACATTGCAGGTCGCGGTGATAAAAGAGGATATCAAGTTCAAAATCCCTGTTGCCTACCTGGATACGGACTTTCTCTCCGACAAACGCAAACCCGTCTCCCAGTTCAAGCAGAAACTTCCGAAGATTATGCAGCAGTGCAGCCTGAAGATCGGCCTCAAGATGCGGTTCGGGAAGGTTGAGAAAGTCCAGCAGGTAGGTGTCTTTGAAGGTACCGGAAACATCCTGATGTAATTCTCGCACCGGCGGTGCGAGTTTCAGGTCTGCCAGCATGGTACGCTCGAAAGAGCTGCGTTGAATCTGGGATTGAAGTTCCTGTTTCGACCAATTGGCACGTGCGGAGCTAAGCAGATAAAACTCTTTCTCTTCCAGAGTCTTGCACTGTCCCAGAATCAACAGGTTCTTGCTCCAGGACAATGCTCGCACCAGCGGTGCGAGTCTTTCGTTGCCGGCATACGTGTCATAAAGCTGCATCATCCGCCAAAGGTTGGATGCTGAAAAACCTCCTGCCTCCGGGGCGTTAACAAGTAGCCACTCTGCCAATTCGCGAACAACGCCCTTTCCCCAACCAGACTCGGCAACCTTGCGTGACAGATAGCCGCCAACAGCCCAGTAGGTATCAATCAGGGCGATATTTACAGCCTGGAAGGCACGGGAACGTCCATCCTTGATAATGGTAAGGACTTCCGGAAAGTCGGAGAGATGCGGCTTGATCAATTTTGTCATGTGCTCCTCTGGAGGTAATTCACCAACCCCTCACTCCCCATCCGTCCCAACCAACCCTTTTGCATCGTTCCCGTCAAGCTCAAGAAACGGCGGTGTGCTACTGATCCACTTCTCAACGTGACACTGTCAGGTGAGAACGATATTTATCGGTTACGGCTTTCCATTATATTCTGATGAAGTTTCGGCACAGCCCAATGCTCTTGTTGTGCCGAAACCCAGTCGAGCCGCAGTTGCAATTGAAGTAGTAAGTCGGGTATGAAGCGCCGTGGCAAGTGGCAGCCCCTTAACCGTTTTGCAAGCATCTTCTTTCAGAGCCCACACTTCTTTTAACGACTTCGGATCTTCACTCTTCTTCATACATAACCTCCATTGGCGTGGCCATTCTAAACTGCTTTGAATATCCCTCAAGAAGATTAGCAGAAAGAATAAGCCGCTCTTTGTTAACATTGGCGAGATGCTTATAATTCCAACTCAATAATACATCCATCTCAAATACTGTGCATATGGCAATGTGCAGGGCATCTTCCATCTTTTTTTCAGGAATAATGCGTCTTTCTATGTAGCTTTTGGCGAGATCCTCAATTTCATTAATCCGTTCCTCAATTGACACTACTTTTATTTTGTATTTCCGCAACGTTTCAAGAAGCGTCTCACGTTTATGTTGATCCCTCGTCCGGCTGATCTCATCAATAACCACAACAGAAACATACACATCGTAGACCTGCGGTAAAACATAATGATCAAAAAAATCTACCGTGATCTCCTGCATTTCCGGAGCATCTTCTGCGAAAAGGAAGTTAATGACTGATGTATCGAGATAAATTGCCAATTTTTTCATAGCGCCCCCCCCACTCCTTGACTATGATCTTGTAACTATTCAAACCGGTCTGCCTTTTAATTACGGCAAATTCGCCATAATTAAAAGCCGGTTGACATACCATCCGATGTTCAACATTCATCAAAACCCGGTGAGGTTGGAACCGTCCGGTGCTGCGAGATTTTGATTATATTTTCCCATTATTTATTTCCATAACTCGTCAGGGCCAAAGGCTGTCAAATCACGGTGCAGGACGTGCTTGATATGGGGAAGATTGGCGTGCAGAATGGCAACGGTTTCTGCGTTGAAATCAATCGCCGCCAGACATTTGAATCCGGAGCGCTCCATCCCGAGCGTAAAGCCCCCGCAACCACAGAATAAATCTATGAAATTCAGCGAATCAGCTGAATTATTGCTACTTGGCTTTGATATTATCTTGTTCGGCAGGAAACTACCCATACCAACCTCACATTTATCCGATTTGTTAAGCATACAACACAAGTGTGACAGATTACGTCATCGGAGAACTTGGGGGGAGGCAAATCTTGAATAATTTGACGTGTTACCCATAATAAAAAAACCGCCCAACCGGCATTCTTTGCGGTTCAGCGGCCTTCATTATTCGTTTAATTGTCCCATCCGCTTATTCCCCATCCTCACAACATAAAAAACGCTTCACCTTACTCCGACAGAGCTTGCCTGTCAACGGATCAGACTGAAACACACCCTGCCACAACGAGAACCTACCCCCGCAACGCCCGCATAACCGCTTCCGGTTCACGATCAATCACTAATACTCTCACCCCAACCACCCCTTTTGCATCGTTGCCATCAAGCGCAGGGAACGGCGGAAGACCGGGGATGTTACTCATTATTACAATTTCAAGCGGCGCATCCTTGCCACGAATCCGGCTCATATTCCAAGATCGTCTTGCTTTATCGAGATGATCCGT
>JACMLD010000009.1 GCA_014379785.1 Chitinophagaceae bacterium | reverse complement strand
TAGCCGGGATTCTGCTCTTACTGGTCAGTTCTAAAAAGTAAAAATTTTAGCTATTCATCTTCGGGATTTTCTGCTCCGTGGACGCAGGATCGTAGACTGGTGTATTGATATCAGGATCCTGACGTTCTCTCTCATTCCCCTCATTATCATCACCTTCTGCGAAATTTGGATTGTTCTGAGGCTTTTTTATGGATGTCTGCTTGTCCTTGTCCGCATTGTTTCTAATCCCGTTTTCAGTGACTGGCTCATCTGTTCTCTGCTCCTGACGCTCCTGGCTGACACTGGTTCTTCCTGATTCCCCTGGTGTAGCATCTGGTTGACGTCTTTCTCCGGTGTTTTGTCTTTGAATACTCATATGTCAAGTTTTGAGTGAATATTTAGTTTCAATAGCAATAGGTTTAAAAATTGTGCCGGGCCGTAAGAATTTGATAGTCAGATATATACTTCAATCTGCCATGTGTTTTTCGGGTGTTTTTTTACTCACTAATCAGACCGGAAAGTGATAGGGTGATATCCAATTGCTGCCTCCCAACCGGCTGGGGGTTTCTCGCTGCGCTCGAAATGACAGAGTCTTTCTTATCTTAATGCTGTGAATCAAAGATTTTATTCGCTAGACGTATTTCGCGGCGCCACCGTCGCCCTCATGATACTCGTAAACAACCCGGGTAGCTGGTCACATATTTATCCTCCATTCAAACACGCCCCCTGGCATGGATGCACCCCGACCGACCTGGTTTTTCCTTTTTTTCTGTTCGCAGTCGGAAATGCCATGGCTTTTGTAATGCCCAGACTGGAGGCTGCTGGGCACAAGGTTTTTTTTACCAAGGTCATCCGCAGAACCCTGCTGATTTTTGGTATCGGGTTGTTTCTAAACTGGTCGCCCTTTGTCCGCTGGCAGGACGGCGAACTGGCGTTCAAGACCTGGGAGAATATCAGAATCCTGGGTGTACTTCAGCGCATTGCTCTCTGCTATTTCTTCGCATCTGTCATCATATATTTTTTTAAAGCGCGTGGCGCGTTCGTAGCCGGTGCGTCATTGCTTCTGATTTATTGGGCATTGTGTTTATTGCTCGGAAATCCGCCCGACCCGTTTAGCCTGGAAGGTTTCTGGGGAACTGCACTCGATCGTCAACTACTCGGCGAATCACATATATATAAAGGAGAAGGTGTGCCTTTCGACCCGGAAGGCCTTGCAAGCACAATTCCGGCAATTGTTCAGGTCATCTTCGGATACCTTGTTGGAAATTACATTCAGCAAAAAGGGAAAACTTTTGAAATGGTGACCAATCTTTTTGTGGCTGGTTCCATTTTGATGTTTGCAGGCTATTGCTGGGATATGAGTTTTCCGATAAACAAGAAAATCTGGACAAGCAGCTATGTGTTGTTTACCGTTGGACTTGCCACAATCGTGCTTTCTGTATTTATCTATGCGATTGAATTCAAAAATTACAAGGGATTTATCACCAGGTTTTTTGATGTATTTGGAAAAAACCCGCTATTCATTTTTGTACTCAGCGGTTTTCTGCCGCGGGTGATTGCACTTTTTAGATGGGTGGATCATACAGATGCTGAGGGAAAGCCAGTTTATACCAGCGCTTTGCCTGCGTTTTCGGATTTTCTGGCGAGAGTAGTACCCGGCCTGAAAAATGCTTCTATTCTTTACGCGTTTATTATGATCGCGTTTTATTGGATGATTGTTTATATACTCGACAAGAGAAAAATTTATATTAAGGTGTAGTAGTGAGTACCGGCTGGGGACCCCTCGGCTACGCTCGGGGTGACGGGCAGTCATTTCGACTCCCATCGCGAAGCGATGCGGGCGGAGAAATCCCCAGCTATTACTCCGAGTACCGGTGGGGGATGCCTCGGCTTCGCTCGGCATGACCGCTTAATACATTTGAGTATCCCCCCACGCCGCTTCAGGATGATTTTCCGTCATTTTAAAACAATGCAGCACGAAGCTTTTCGTCATGGCAGTAACTTTGGCCGTGATGTATAAAATACTTTTTCTGATAATGGTTTGCGGCTATTCTGCAGGAGCGCAAACACCCGCAGTGATTGATACCATCGTAGCCAAACTATTGGACCGTGATAATTTCAGCGGTACTGTGCTGGTGGCGAAAAACGGCAGCGTAGTTTATTCAAGAACCGCAGGATTTTCGGACCGTTCCCAGCAACAACCTTTTAGCAGTCAGACTCCGTCTTCCATTGCATCTGTCGGTAAGATGTTTACAGCCGTGATAGCGATGAGGTTGGTGGAGCGCGGTAAACTGAATCTCAGCAAACATATTGCGGACTATCTACCCGGCACCAAAATTCACAACGCCGGCAAAATCACCATCAGTCAACTTTTAAACCATACTTCCGGACTCGGAAATTATATGGCTCACAGCCGTTATGCGGAAGTGGCAAAATCCGCCGTTTCTTCTGATGCTTTCATTCCATTGATTGAAGAAATGCCGGCCCCGCGTTTGCAACCGGGCAGCCAATATGAGTATTCAAACACTGGTTATATTATTCTCGGAGAGATTCTCGAAAAGATTACAGGCGGAACTTATGAGGATATTGTCCGAAAATACGTTGCCCGTCCCTGCGGGATGGAAAAACTCAATTACAAAATAGATCGCGCCGCTTTTGGAATCAATGCAAAAGGATATATCAGAAAAGAGGGCAATAAAGAATGGACTTCCACGGAACCTGCTGTGCCTTTCCCCGCTGCAGATGGAGGGGTATATACTACTGCGCTCGATCTTTTCAGATTCGATCAGGCTTTGTACAGTAAAACGATGATCAATGAAGGCAGTGTCAAGGCGATGCGTGAAAACCTGGTTGATGCTGTATTGCCTGGTGTGGGAAAAATGAAATATGGTTACGGATTGATGCGCTTTGACTACAACAAGGGAGTGTATTCTTTGGGTCACAACGGCGGTTTCCCGGGATATGCCTGTGAATACAAACATTTCTTTTTTCCGGACAAAACAGAGTATACATTGATCATTCTGGCAAACTACGACCGTGTGGTAAGACCCGTACTTTTCGAAATTCAGCAACTCATTTTGCAGCGGAAAATTTAAGCGCAGGAATCCTTCGCTCACATTTCCTGGACGGAACGAGTCTTATTTAAACCATCCCGAGTATTTGATATAGTTGTTTGCAATGCGGTCAATCTCGCCGCTGATCAGTTCCGCAGAAATGTCTTTTACTTTTTTAGCCGGTACTCCTGCATAAATACTCGCTGCTTCACACACCGTACCTTCAAGCACAACAGCTCCCGCAGCAATGATCGTATTTGACTGCACCACTGCGTTATCCATCACAATCGAACCCATTCCTATCAGCACGTTGTCGTGAATTGTACAACCGTGTACGATTGCGTTGTGACCTATGGAAACATTGTTGCCAATGATCGCTTTTGTTTTCTGATAAGTGGCATGAATGACAGCACCATCCTGCACATTTACCTTGTTGCCCATTCTGATGCTGTTCACATCTCCCCTTACCACTGCATTGAACCAGACGCTGCACTGGCTCCCCATCACAACGTCGCCGACTATCGTTGCATTCGGAGCAATAAAACAATCTTCGCCAAACTGTGGAGAGACACCTTCTACCGGAAGAATAACAGCCATAATGAAATGATTTAGGTTCAATGCAAGTTAGCAAGATTGATATAAAACTTTGTTTGCGTTTCTTTGCTGAAAGTTTGAGACCGATGAATCAGCGTGAATTGTTTTTCAGACATGTGGCACAGACCTCTGATGCGCCCCTCGCCATCGAGATCGCTTCCGCATCGGGTGCTGTACTGACGGCTGTGGATGGAAAAAAATACATCGATCTCATTGGTGGCATCAGTGTCTGCAACATCGGTCATTGCCATCCTGCAGTGGTGAAGGCCATCTGCGATCAGAGCGAAAAATATCTGCATGTGCTGGTATATGGTGAAATGATTCAGTCTCCCCAGGTGGAATATGCAAGTTTGCTGGCAGCCAATCTGCCCTCATCGCTTAACTCGGTTTATTTTACCAATTCAGGCGCCGAGGCAACAGAAGGTGCCATGAAACTCGCCAAACGCTTTACGGGAAAAACAGGGATTATAGGTTTCAAAAACGCTTACCATGGCTCAACACAGGGTGCACTCAGCATCATCGGGGATGAATACTGGAGAAATGCATTCAGGCCGTTGCTGCCGGATGTGCTGCATTTAGAGTACAATGATTTTTCCAGCATTGAAATGATCAGCGATCGGACCGCAGCAGTTTTTGCAGAAACCGTTCAGGCAGAATCCGGAGTCAGCAGTCCAACCGCTGAATGGATGCAGGCACTGAGAAAACGTTGCGATGAAACAGGTGCGCTGCTAATCCTCGATGAGATACAGGCTGGATTTGGACGTACTGGAACACTCTGGGCTTTCGAACAGTTCGGCATTGAGCCGGATATTCTTTTGCTGGGCAAAGCCCTTGGTGCCGGCATGCCTCTCGGTGCTTTTGTTGCCAAGCAGGAGATCATGTCAGCCCTAATGGCAAACCCCGTTCTCGGCCATATCACCACCTTTGGTGGACATCCGGTTTCCTGTGCGGCCGGACTGGCTGGATTCAAAGCGCTTCTATCAGAACAACTGATCGAAGCCGTCAGCGAAAAGTCCGCCATTTTCCGATCAAAGCTGATCCATCCCGCCATTCTCGAAGTCAGGTCCGCAGGACTGCTGATGTCAATTGTTTTCAAAGACTTCACCACAAATAAAAAAGTGATAGATCTATGCCTGGAAAACGGGTTGCTTACAGACTGGTTTCTGTTTGCACCGCACTGTATGCGGATCGCACCACCGCTTAACATTGACCGGTCGCAAATTCAGGAGGCATGCGCCATAATCATCAATGCCATCGGGCAGCTTGATTAGAAACAATAAAGTATTTGGCCAGGAGTGATAACTTAAAAAGCCAGACGGAAACTGAAGAATATGCCAAAGCGTTTGGCTCTTTCCACGGGCAGCGGTCTTGGCAACACTCTCCAGACAAAATCAAGTCTGAAGACTTTGAATATATTGTCAACACCGGTACTCACCTCCATATATGTTTTGCCATCGAGCGAGTTAAACATGTAGCCGGGTGAGTTGTTGTACAGTTTATTTGCTTCGCTGAGACTGCCCCAGAGGCCTTTTGCGGACCAGAACTGGCGGAACTTCAGTTTTCTGGTAAGAGGAATAAACCTGAATAATCCGTTGCCAAAATTGTGTTCAACGTTGAAACCGGCATAACGATCGTGCAGGTATTCAAATCGGTTCATCAGACTGTAAGCATATTTATTGTAATAGTAGATCTCATTACCTGGTGCTACATCCAGCATCATGAATGGCAAAGTGCCATATGTTCTTCCGGCGAAAACATTGTAATAAATGCTACCATAGGGAGCGATTTTCAGATAGTCAGATATGTTACCCGTCAGTTTTGAATAATCGTAGCTGCTGTTGAGTACACCACTGAATCCTTTTGTGTATTTGATCTCGGTGATCGGGTAGGGACTACCAAGACTTGCGCGGTAGAAAGTTGTTTCAAGAAATTTTTCCAGGTAAGCAAAACGAAGTTTGATGGATGTTTCGAAAGTGGTGAGTGGCACTCCTTTCTGGCCGTTCTGATAAATGGTTTTTGAAGGTAGATTCAGCAGGGGATCAAATTTTTTATGCGCACTGCTGAGTGTGACCGAAAATCCATTGTACCATTCTTTGAAAACATCTACTCTTGCTTCTTCAGTAAAAAGAAATTTAAGCGGCACACCGCTTTTTCGGATGGCCAGGGCAAAGATATTGTCCTGACTTACCTCATCCAGGTACTGCTGACCGTAGTCTATGTCTTTTGAATATTTGGCAAAGATGTATGTACGCGGGTGTTTGCTGAAAAGATACATCGCGTCTACATCGTATTTGAATCTCCTGTCTTTGAAACCATAGGCAAGGTAACCGTGCAGTATCAGGTTTTTGCTGAAATGTTTGTTGGTACCCAGGTCCCAGCGAAGTCGCAGACCTTCCACCACATTGGCGTAAATCCAGTTTTGCCATGGGCCGATCTGATAGTTGCCTACGTTCAGGTAGCCAGTAGCGAGAAAGTTGAGCGTGCGGGTATAGCGATGAAAAATGGGCATCTTCTGCAACGTATCAATCATTGCATAGACTGCTTTTTCGTTTTTGCTCAGTTCTTCATGCCTTCCTTTGCTCCAGTATTCATCCGCCTTTTCGCGGGCGCCTTCTGCAAACAATACTTCCTGTTGTATTTTATTTCGTTTCAATGAATCGGCAATGAACGGCTGGTTGATCACTACATCGCGGTAGGTGGTGGTCTTGCGGCCAATCACACCGAACCTCGATTTGCCAATCGGGGCGATATCGACAACAAACTTGTCTTTCGCCAGAAACCATGTGCTGTCGCTCACCAGTGTATATTCCTGTATGAGGCTGAGTTTTTCTACGAAATTGATATTGGCTTCTTTTGACAGATAAAGTGTCATTTTTTGAATCGCCCATGTGGGGTCATGAACCCAGCAATCGCCCTCAAAAGTGTTTTCACCTTTTCTTTTTGGTGAAAAAACCATGTGAATGAGGCGTTGATTGTTTACATATTGGGTATCGAGCACTTTGTAATTGTAATAAGCATCTCCGTTGTCGCTGAGTGGACTGATAAAAGTCTTGTCGAAAACCGGGATGAAGTTGGAATACACATCTACATTCTGATCTGTGCCGCCTAGCAGCTTGCTCACGCTTTCATTCTCCACGCCCTGTGTTTTGCTGCCTTTTATGATTTCGCGGGAGCGGAACGGTTTGGGCGTGCAGTAATAGTCTGAGATGGTTTCTGTAAGAAATACAGGCAGAAAGGGCTGACCTTCGCTGGTGTCAACGTTGTCGAAAATGAAGTTGAAGGGTTTTAATAGTCCCATCTGCTTCATTTTTTCGCGGTTGATGCGGTTGATGTCGAGCTCCAGTTTGTTGTATAGTTCGTATGCGAAGTTGTTGAATCGGTAGCGGTCATTGACAGGTTTGCGACGGACAATGCGTTTCCACATGAGGAGACCGCGGTCAATTTTGCGTTTTACGATGACTTCCGAGACAATTTTTCCGCGGTCGAGGCTGATAACCAGTTGCAGTTCATTGTTTACCGCGCGCTGAATGAGATCCGGACCAACATAAATTTTGTAGTCTTTGTAGCCAACATAAGTCACCTCCAGGGTGTCGTTTGGCCATTCATCGAGGCGGAATGCAAAATTACCAGCCGAGTCGCTGAGTTTACCCCCGCCTGTTTTTTGGAAGCTGATGGATGCGAATGGCACCCTTTCGTCGCTGAGAGCATCTTTTATGTAGCCACGGATGAGCTTTGACTGCGCCATGGAGGCGTTTGAGAGCAGTACCGCGCAGAAGAAGAATAAGGTTTTAAAAGAACACTGTTTCAGGACACTCATAAAGCACAAAAATAACATTTTACCGTTTAAACAGT
>JACMLD010000393.1 GCA_014379785.1 Chitinophagaceae bacterium | reverse complement strand
TCTCATCAGCAGTCGCAATGCCAGCATCGGCCCAGCTGAGATTGCGTGGTACCGTGTATGATATGAGCCGCACCCAAACCCTCCCCGGAGTCAGCGTGCTCAGTACTTCCGGTCTCGGCACCAGCACAGATTCCGCCGGAAATTATCTGATACTCGTCCGCGAAACTGACTCCGTCTGGTTTTCATACCTCAACAAGCCCACTCCAAAATATCCTGTCCGCGCCGTGTACAATCCAAATGGATTTGACATCGCCCTTCATGTGCCAGTGACTGAACTGAAAGAAGTGCGCATCATGCCACGCAACTACAAATTCGACTCGGCACAAAACCGGCAGGATTACGCAAAGATCTTCGACTACCGAAAGCCCGGACTCCGAATCTCAGCACCACAATCCGGAGGCTTCGGCGTTGGACTCGACCTCGACGAACTCATCAACGTTTTCAGATTCAAGAGAAACCGGAGACTGCAGGCATTTCAGGACAGACTGCTGCAGGAAGAGCAGGATAAATTTATAGACCACCGCTTCACAAAAGCGCTGATCAGAAAAATCACCGATCTCTCGGGGCCTTCAATGGATCAATTCATGAAAGAATATCGTCCCTCATACGAATTCACACAGTACGCATCCGATTACGAATTTGCCGAATACATCCAGCTCGCCTGGCGCGAATACGTGCAGCGAAGACGATGATTTTTATTTTTTCCCTATCTTCCTTTCGAAACATACGGTTATGAAAATTTTCTGCATTGCGATAGCACTGGCCCTTTCCTCTTTGTCCCTGACAGCACAAAAATTAGTCAATGCAGCTCCCGCAGATGCAAATATGTCGCAACAACGTCTGACAAGAATTGACCGGACAATACAGGAATATATAGACAAACACTGGATTGCCGGCGCGGCGGCGATCATAGTAAAAGATGGAAAAATCGTTTACTACAAAGCCTTCGGATACGACGATACCGAAACCAAAACATCCCTGCGCAAAGACGCCATCTTTCGCATAGCGTCTCAGACCAAAGCCATCACCAGTGTGGCCGCTATGATGCTTTTTGAAGAAGGAAAATTTTTACTCGATGACCCGCTGAGCAAATACATTCCCGAATTCAGGAATCTCCGAGTGCTCGACAAATTCAACGAGGCAGATTCATCTTTCACCACCGTACCTGCCAAAAGACAGATCACCATCCGCGATCTCCTGACCCATACTTCCGGTATCGACTATCCGCTGATTGGAAGTAAATCAATGAAATCCATTTACACAAAGGCCGATATCCCAAGCGGCATAGGCACATCCACCCGGCTGCTCGCCACCGAAATGAAAAAGCTTGCGAAACTTCCGCTCAAACACCAGCCCGGCGAAGCATGGACCTACGGACTCAATTCAGATCTGCTGGGCTACCTGGTAGAAGTCGTCAGTGGACTTTCACTAGACCAGTTTTTCAAACAAAAAATATTTACTCCACTCGGAATGAACGACACATATTTTTATATTCCGAATGAAAAACGTGCAAGACTTGTAAAACTTTATACTGAAGACTCTCTCAAAAGACTCGTGAAAAGTCCGGATAGGGTTGGAGACATTGTGGCAGACTATCCAAACACCGATGGAACATTTTTTTCCGGAGGTGCCGGATTATCGTCTACCGCTTATGACTATGCGATATTTTTGCAAATGTTGCTGAATGGCGGAGCATACAATGGAAACAGAATACTTTCGCGTAGCTCAGTACGCATGATGACGATGAACCAGATAGGCGACATAAATCTTGGGAATAAAAAATTCGGACTGGGATTTGGCATCACCACAGAAAGAGAAAGCGCGCGGATTCCTGTCGGTGCAGGTTCATTTGACTGGGGCGGATATTTTGGAACCACTTACTGGGCCGACCCGAAAGAAAAAATTGCCGCGCTTATTCTTACACAGCAATCACCCAACAGTCACGGCGACATCTTAGACAAATTCAAAGTGCTGGTCTACCAGGCAATCAATAATTAAACCTTTATATGAAAAAACTATTTTCAATATTCTGCCTTATCGCTGCTTCGGCAACTGTATTCGCACAAAATAAAACAAGTCGTGCCTTTGTCAGTGACAGTCTCGATGCTTATGTAGAACGGGCGCTAAAAGAGTGGCAGATTCCTGGAGCTGCTGTGTGCATTGTGAAAGATGGGAAAGTTTTGGTGATGAAAGGTTATGGAGTTAAAGAAACGGGGAAGCCCGACAAAGTAGATGAAAATACTTTGTTCATGATCGGCAGCAATACAAAAGCGTTTACCGGCACTGCCATGGCTATGCTCGCCGCAGACAAAAAACTTTCGCTGGATGACAATGTGGTGAAATGGCTGCCAGAATTTAAACTCTACGATCCCTGGGTGACAAAAAATGCAAATATCCGCGACCTGCTCAGCCACCGGCTTGGTTTTGAAACTTTTCAGGGCGACTTCATGTATTTTGATTCAGACCTCACGGCGGCCGAAGTAAGACAGAAATTAGCACTGGTAAAACCTCTGTACGGATATCGCGAACGTTGGGGTTATACCAACGCTGCATTTCTTGTGGCGGGTGACATCATACCAAAAGCAGCTGGCAAAACCTGGGCTGAATACCTGAAAGAAAAAATTTTTACACCACTGGGCATGAATAACACGCTTGCACTCAGCGCGGATATTATAAAGGCCACAAACAGAGCATCGGCACATACGGTGACCGATAAAAAAATTCAGAAAATTTCCTATGGCAGAATAGACAATATTGCCCCTGCCGGTAGCATCAGTTCATCCGTCAGCGATATGAGTAAATGGGTTCTCGCTCAACTCAACAATGGAAAAAAGGATTCTGTGCAGGTGATTCCAATTTCGGCCATTGACGAGACCCGCCTGCCGCACTCCATACTCGGTAGCGGCGGCAGCATGTACAACAGATCACATTTCAGTCTTTATGGTCTCGGCTGGTTTTTAGAGTCGTACGAAGGCAGAAGGATCGTTGCGCATACCGGTGGTGTGAATGGTTTCGTCACCAGCGTGGCATTGATACCAGAAGAAAACCTTGGTATCATTGTTCTTACCAATACGGATTCCAATAATTTTTTTGATGCGTTGAAACGCGAGCTGGTAGATGCATATCTTTCTCTGCCGTACCGCGACTACAGCAAAGTCTACCTGCAGGGATTTGAAGACAATGAAAAAAGAATGGGAGAATGGGAGAAAAAGAAAAGGGATACCATAGCGATGAAAACCGCCACTGCATTGCCCCTGGCATCATACGCGGGAGATTATAACCATGCGATTTACGGTAAGATGAAAATTACTGTTGAGAATGCAAAGCTTATCATGAAATTCGAACACCATACAGACCGCTACGGAACCCTGGAACCATTGGGTGGAAATCGATTTTTCTGCACATACAGCGAAGCGCTTTATGGAAAACGCGTTCTTCCTTTCACCGTCAAAGATGGCAAAGTAGTTTCTCTCACCGTTCGCGTGGCGGATTTTGTTGAATACACCCCTTACGAATTTTTTAAAAACTAGCAGATGGAACAACTCAATCTCGGCATTGGTACAAGATTGCAGCACACGCAGTTTGGACCGGGCGTAATCATAGCCGTAAAATATGCCAGCTACCTGATCACATTTATCAACCACGGTACAAAGGAAATCGAAAAGACGGATGACAAGCTGGATGAAATCATTGCAGCGAATGTAACGGCGGAAGTAGAGACAACAGATGAAGTAGAAAAATCATTGTTGAAAATTCTGCGTCTCTGGGGAAACGTGCAGGAGATTGTGCCGCTCGGCGACAGATGGAAAGGCGGCATGATGCTCTTACAGGCCGCAGACAAAACACAGAAGCCGAAAGAAATTCCGATCGATATCTTTTTTCATAAAATCGTGATGCTCCGCGATCGCCTTCGCGTGCTTGAACAACAGATCAACGCACACAAAATCATGAGCGATGAGGACAAGGTAAATCTGCAGCAATACATCACCCGCATCTACGGCTCTCTCACCACTTTCAATGTGCTGTTTAAAAACAAGGAACAGTGGTTTGTGGGAGATAAGAAGGAGGAGTGAGGGAGAATGTGATGCTCGCTGCGCTCGCAATGTGGGAGAATGTGGCGCGAAGCGCGGAAGCACGGTGCCGTCATTTCGACTCCCATCGCGAAACGATGAGGGTGGAGAAATCCCCAGCTATTACTTTTAATTTACCATATCGGCCGGGGATT
>JACMLD010000392.1 GCA_014379785.1 Chitinophagaceae bacterium | reverse complement strand
CTGTTGAATTTGGATTTTATGTGAAAATCAGATGTACCTATTCCGGTATGGATTCTGGGAAATTTTGCTGGTCTAAGCGCTGCTGCGGCCGACTCAATGTCTTTCTGCACCGCCCGGCTGAGCGCACAGACGGTCGCATTTTTTATGATTTTTGAAATCTGGGTCACCGACTCAAAATCACCAGGGCTGGATATAGGAAACCCTGCTTCAATGATATCGACTCCCAAAGACTCCAGTTCAAGCGCCAACTCGATTTTTTCCTTCGTATTCAGCTTGCAACCCGGCACCTGTTCTCCATCGCGGAGCGTAGTATCGAAGATAAAAACCTTTTGGTCGGCCATAAAATTGAATTGGATGATAAATAGGAATGGAAAGTACGACCGATATACTGCGCCGTGAAACCAAAATTGGTCCTGTTTTACAGTGGTTAAGATTCCTTATTTTTGTTAAAAACCAAGCCAATAGGGGCTTTTAATGCTTTCTAAATACGATGCCCAACCGATCTACAGACTCCCTGTTTCAACTCATTAAATCACTCGAAAAGTCCGAAAAACGGAATTTCAAGCTGTATGTGAACCGGAATTCGGGTGGAGAAGACTTGAAAGTGGTTCAACTCTTCGATGCGCTGGATAAAATGACGGAATATGACGAAAAACAGCTGCTCGCTAAAGCTCCGACCGTGAAAAAAGAGCAGCTTTCCAATCTAAAGGCTCATCTGTATAAGCTCATTCTTACAAGTCTGCGGGTAATAAACAACGAAAACAATATTGATATTCAGCTGCACGAGCAGATGGACCACGCCCGTATTCTGTACAACAAAGGGCTGTACCACCAGAGCCTGAAAATTGCCGATCGGATGAAGGAAGTGGCGAGGGCCAACAACCAGTTTACCTACCTCATGCAGATACTGTTTTTCGAGAAGAAAATTGAAGCCCTTCATATCACGCGAAGTATGAGAGACCGCGCGGACCGGCTGACGGTGGAAGCCGATGAGGTAAACGACAGACTGATTCAAATCAGCAAATTGTCAAATCTATCACTCCTGCTTTATAGCTGGTACATCAAAAATGGTCACGCAAGAAATAGCAATGACGAACTGGATGTAAGAAAATTTTTTGACAACCACTTCCCTGCTGAGGCAAAGTCGCCCCATGGTTTTTACGAAAAACTATACCTGTATCAGAGCTATACATGGTATGGGTTTATCCGCCAGGATTTTCTGATGTATTACAGATATACACAAAAATGGGTGGACCTGTTTGAGCAGTATCCCGATATGCTGGAGATTGAAACCTCTCACTATATCAAAGGAATGCACAATCTGCTCGGTGCACATTTTGATTTGCAGAACTACGACAAGTTCGACGAAACCTTGAAAGGATTTGAACAATTTGCACAATCTCCTATTGTGCTACAGCATGAAAACAACAAAATTCAATGTTTTGTCTACATCAGTACGGCATTGATCAACAAGCATTTTCTGCAGGGCACTTTTACAGAAGGACTGGAATACATTCCCGGCATTCTTGAGAATCTGAAAGAATATGAAATTTATCTTGACCGGCATAGAATCCTGATTTTCTATTACAAGATCGCCTGCCTTTATTTTGGTAGCGGAGACAATGAAAAGACAATCGACTACCTCAATATGATTATTAACTGGAAAGTAGATCTGCGGACAGACCTGCAATGCTACGCCCGGTTGCTTCACCTGATCGCTCATTATGAACTGGGTAATTACGATTTGTTAGAATATCATATCAAGTCTGTGTATCGCTTCATGGCAAAAATGGAGAATCTGAGCGTGGTGGAAGAAGAAATGTTTAAGTTCTTGCGCCTTTCATTTAAATTGTCTGCAAGGCAGATGCAGCCTGCATTTGAGAAGCTCCTCGCACGCATAAAAGAATATGAGCGGAACCGATTTGAAACCCGGGCATTCGCCTATCTCGATATCATATCCTGGTTGGAAAGCAAAATCCAGCGGGTACCTGTGCAGGAAATCATCAGAAAAAAATACCTCGAAAAACACATTGCCTGATCAGTCGGAAGGTTGTGTGGCCGGCAGGAAAATGGTAAATACAGAGCCTTCAGCTTCCTTTGAACTTGCTGTGATATCGCCGTGGTGATTGAGCACAATTTTTTTGCAAAGTGCCAGACCTATCCCAGTGCCGGAATAGGTTTGCTTGCTGTGGAGTCGCTGGAATATAGTGAATATCTGTTCGGCATACTCCTGCTTGAAGCCGATTCCGTTATCACACAATATAATCTTATAATACACTACGCTTCCCTTTAGCTGTGGGTATTCCGCCAGCTCTTCTTCAGACATCCTGTTTGCGGATATTTTGATTCCTGGCTTACGGGAATCACTCGCAAATTTCAATGAATTGCTGATGAGATTTGTAAACAGCTGATTGATCTGTAGCGGAATCGCTTCTATCACGGGCAGGTTTTCCTGCGTAATTTCTGCCCCTTTCTGCTCTGAGAGCAATTCAAAATCGCTCTTCACATTTTCCAGCAGCAGGTTCAGATCTACCGGCTCAAATGACTCGAGTTTGTTACTGAGCTGGGAGAAATTGAGCACGTCCTTGATTAATCTGAGCATGCGCGAAGACGATGCATATATTTTTTCAAGAAATCTTTTTGTTTCATCGTCCTTTCCCTGCAGGTGTCTGTCGAGCATCTCCGTAAAAGTGCTCACTTTACGCAGCGGCTCCTGCAGGTCATGCGATGCGATATAGGCAAACTGTTCCAATTCTTCATTGGTCCGTTTCAACTGCTGATTGGATTCTGCCAGCGCCTTTGTCCTTTCGTCCACCAGTATTTCCAGTTCTTCGGTAAACTTTTTTTCATCCGTTATATCCAGTACCGTGCCTAGTATGCGGACAGGATTGTTCTCATTGTCATAATATACTTTTCCTTCTACTCTTATCCATCGGATGCCATCCTTTTCGATTCTTGATTCATAAAAAAGCCGGCCGGTCAAATCCGCCAGTCTATGCGCTTCATTGCGTAGTTCTATATCTGGCGGATAAATTCTTGCGATGGCATCTGCCCGGGTCGCATTTTCAGGCAGTCCATAAATCTCATTGAACTTTGGGGAGGTAATAGAAGTATTCGAGGGAATGTCTACGTCGAAGGTTCCGAGTTGTCCCGCCTCAATGGCGAGCCGGGCGCGCTCTTCAGCAAATTCCATGTTTTGTTTTGCCATGAACATTTCCGTCACGTCCACAGCAACCGCCATGATGCCGACAATAGAATCTTTCTCTGTCATCGCCTCATAAGCAAAATTCAGATAGCGCAGTTCAAGGTGCCCGCTTCGCGGAAAATAAACCGGCCTTTCATTGGCCATATATCTTTTGCCGGTCAGAAACACATCTGATAGAATGTCCTCCATCCCCTGGTTTCTTATCTCGGGCAGGCCCTCAAAAAACGGGCGGAACATGACCTCGGATTTTTCCTTTCCCCATATCTGGAGCATTCTTTCATTGGCGACTTCCACAATAAATTCCGGACCGCGCATTACGCACATTGCGACGGGTGCCTGCAGCACCAGATTGCGAAAGTTTTTACTGCTGTCTGCCAGTTTCATTTGTGAAATAACCTGTTCACTCACATCCGTACTGATCGAAATCAAGCCGGTGGTAAATCCATTCTCATTTGTAACTGGTTGTATACTTGTGTTAAAATAAGCGATCTCTTCTTCTCCATTGCGGTTGAGCAATGTCTTGACACCCGATGCGCGATAGGTTTCTCCCTTTTCGAAAACATCATTCATTATTTTATCTAATCCCTGGCGTTTCAATTCGGGTGCAACTTCGAACAGCGGTTTGCCAATGATGTCTTCCGCTTTTTTTCCCAGGATCTCCACTGTCCTCGCGTTTACAGATTCGATGATATGGTCAGGACCGCTGTACATAGCAATTCCGACCGGAGCCTGGTCTACGAGGTGACGGATTGCAATTTCGCTTTGTTCAATTGTTTTTAGACGCCTGATCTGATCAGTGGTTTCCACGCATGTGACAAATACACCACCGATGTCTCCGGATTCGATACGGACCGGACTATAGCTGAACGTCCAGTACACATCTTCAAGCCTTTTGTTTCTTACAAGTGGAATATGCTGGTTTACGCTCCAGTTGGCTTCGCCTTCGTGAAGTACTTTATCGATAAGTGGTTTTATCAGCGGCCAGATTTCGGGCCATAAATCCTTCGCAGGCTTGCCCAATGCCGGATGTTTTCCCTGGCTTTCGAGATCGGCTTTATATGCATCATTGTAAAAGCAAATGAGATCATTTCCCCAAAACAAAAACATGGGGAATTTCGAGTTGAGTATAACGGTAACGACTGTGCGGAGACTTACCGGCCACCCTGAGATCGGGCCGACCGCGTTGGTTGTCCAGTCATAACTCTTTGTCAGCTCACTCATCTCTCCTCCTCCATCCAAAAACCGGAGGTCTGATGAGGGCATCGAATTATACTGGACTGGCATAGGTCCGCATTTGTTTAGTAGTAAAAGGGATTTTCCTGTTTATTAAATTTAGGTTAAATAGTCAATTAAAAGAAGGAATAAGTCTAGACACTTATCTGATAAACTTTATCACGGAATACATCTTGAAAAAACGTTTACACCATACATGTAGCCATTGGGTGCAAAATAAATTCCTCCAAAATTAGCGTTTTTCGAATATTCTGGCGATTCACATTTAAAAGACTGTTTATTAGCCGGGTGGCAACGTAATTGCATGGATTCTACAAAAAAATCATGGATGTAAAACAGATTTCAGACAGACTCGCCCAATTGTGCAGGGCCGGAG
>JACMLD010000391.1 GCA_014379785.1 Chitinophagaceae bacterium | reverse complement strand
GGCGGCTCCGGGGGAGGATTCGGAGGAGGCGGTGGCGGCGGATTCGGTGGCTTCGGCGGCGGTTCCGGTGGAGGAGGCGGTGCGAGCGGAAGCTGGTAGTTTAGTAAGAAGATAAAAGTGAGGAGTTGAAGGAAATAGAAGTTGATCAGTTAACTAGTTGATAAGTTCAAAGACAGTTTATAAATAGAAAACCCCGACTAATTGGTCGGGTTTTTCTATTTACTGACTTTACAGGATGACTTAAAGTGTCTCCACTTCGGCCCACGCTTCGCTGAAGCTTCGCGGGGCAGGCCGGTTGGGGATTCCTAGGCTTCTCTCGGAATGACTGCCCTCCAATCATCCAGTCAACTAAAACGCCTTCTTATCCGTAGTCTTACTGATAATATACTCCGAGTGATCATTCAGCCCTGCTTTTATCTTCTCGGCCGAAATGCCCTTCAGGATTACATTGTTGATATAAGGTGAAGTCTGAGCACGATAAGCAGCGGGAATGGCGTCTCTGAACTCTACAATCATGTCAATTCCCTTCTTGAACTTGTCAAGATTCCGCACCTTTCCCAGATACGCGGCAAAAGGCTGCAAAGCCTCAAACTTTGAATCCGACACCGGGAGCTTATTGAAATTCGCAGCTATCACATCAAAATCTTCTTCAGTCCCCCCTTCAATCAGTACATTACTTACAGCACTCGAGAGCTTACCCTTCATAGGTGCTTTGGCAAAACGCTTTGCCTCGGTCAGTGCCGCCGCAGGATCCACCGCTGCCAACGCTTCCAGCGCTTCTCCGGAAACTGCATAGGACGAATCGCTCACAGCTTTCTCAAACAAAGCCTTATACTCCGCCTTACCATACTGTGCCAACAGACCAATGGCAGCAGCACGAACCCTTGACTTCGGATCGGATTTGGCCAGATCGCTGATCATCGTTTCAAACCCGGTACGAATCTTTTCATTTTTCATGTCGAGAACACCCAGCGCAAAAATTCTGAGATTATGATAAGGATCCTTCACCGCAGTTTTCAGCAACTCAACCGCCTTTGCATCGTTCTGATTCTTTGCCGCAAACTCAACCGCCTCTCTCCGGTCCATATAATTCCCGGCATACTTATACTGATGAATAAAATTATCGAGCGTTTTGTCATCCTTTTTCACCGCCAGCAAAACCTTGTCTGCATCCACATTCACCAAATCCGGACGCTTGCTGTAAGCGAACACAAACTTTGACTCCTTTTCTTCCGACCATACCTGGTGTCTCACTTTATCCTTGCCATTGTATATATCAATATTTATCGGCAAACGAAAAACCTTGGCACCCGGCTGTGTCTGCCTGACAGTAACTGTTACCTTTCCGGCAGCATCATCGTACAAATAACTGATATCAAGATTGGGATGACCCGCGCCAAAATACCACTGGTTAAAAAACCAGTTGAGATCGCGACCGCTTACTTCTTCAAACGCCAGCCGCAACTGATGCGCTTCCGCCGACTTGAATTTATTGGTGGTCAGATACAGGTTCAGACTCTTAAAAAAAGCACTGTCGCCAAGATATGTTCTCAGCATATTCAGAATGCGTCCGCCTTTATTATAACTCACGGCATCGAACATGTCTTCCTTATCGGTGTAGCGAAAACGAACCAGGTCCTTTGTCTCGCTCTGGCTGTTCAGATATCCCTGCATGTCATTGTAGTTCTGTAAAGCCCCCGCATCCTTGCCATACTTATATTCACTCCACAACACTTCACTGTAGTTTGCAAATGACTCATTGAGGGTAAGATTGCTCCAGCTTTCTGAAGTCACATAATCTCCAAACCACTGGTGAAAGAGTTCATGAGCTATGACATCTTCCCAGGAATTTCCATCTATCAGTTCACGTGCATCCTGCTGCGCGCTTTCCTGGTGCAGCGTCGCAGTAGTATTCTCCATTGCGCCACTGACATAGTCGCGGCCCACTATCTGGGCATATTTGGCCCATGGATAATCAACGCCTGTAATCTTTGAGAAAAAAGAAATCATCTCGGGAGTATTGCCAAAAATCTTTCTGGCAACTGCTGCATAGGGCTGCTCAACATAATAACTTACTTCTTTGCCCTTGTAAGAATCTTTGATCACCGCAAATTCTCCCACACCCATAAAAAACAGGTAGGGAGCATGAGGCAATGTCATCTTCCAATGATCGGTGCGGGTGCCATCACTGTTTTTCTTCTGACTGGCAAGTAGGCCATTGCTCAGCGTAACATATTTACCCGGCACAGTCATGATGATTTCCTGGGTGGTTTTCTGGTTGGGCTTGTCGATGGTAGGACACCATACAGAAGTGGCTTCGGTTTCGCCCTGAGTCCAGATCTGCGTAGGCTTTTCCTTGTCTTCTCCCTTCGGATTGATGAAATACAAACCCTTGGCGTCTGTAATCGCCGCACTGCCGGCTACTTTCAGCTCATCGGGTTTCGCTGTGTAATCGATATAAATGGTATATGATTCGTTGCCTTTATAGGTTCGGTCGAGTTTGATGTTTAACAGCATCCCGTCATACTTGTACTTAAGCGGCGCATTTGCTGCGCCCCTTGCCACTGCAACCGACTTGATCTCCATGCCTTTGGCGTCCAGCAGCAGGGAATCTGTGGCATAAAAATGTGGCTTCAACGTAATCCATGCTTTTCCATACATATAGGATCTCGCATAGTCAAATTTTACATCCAGTTTCGTATGCACGAGATCATTGATTCTCGTATATGTTTCGCGATAAGTCTTTTTCCACGACGTATCTGCGGACTTGCTTTCCTGAGCAAAACCAGAGATAGCGATCAAAGCAGAAAAAATAAAAACAACAGGTTTCATCATATTTTGTGTTTGTGGAGCTAAAGATACTAGCCTCCCCCGGTTCACTTTGCAAAAAAATTGGTAAATGGCGTACCAATGCAGGTTTTCAGTTAGATTTGTCTGATAAACGAAAGGAATTACTAATGAAGATCTGGATAGCCCTGTTCGTATTACTATCGGGAACATTGTCTGCCGCGGGTCAGCAGGATTTTTTTCTATATCTGCAGACAGACAACCGCCAGCCCTTCTACGTGAAATTGAATCAGCAGATTTACAGCTCCACCGAAAGCGGCTATGCCATTATTCCAAAACTGGGCGACAGTACCTATACATTGACAGTCGGATTTCCAAAAAATCAGTTTCCTGAACAATTGTTCAGCATTTCAATGAACCGGAAAGATGCCGGATATCTTATCAAAAATTTTGGCGACCGGGGATGGGGACTTTTCAATCTTCAGAGCATGGCGGTAATCATGAATTCAAATCCCCCGGAAAAAAAAAGCCCTGAAATAACGGGAATCCGCAAAACAGATAATTTTTCTCTCCTTCTGGCCAACGTCGTTAACGACACGGCTGTACTCTATGCTTCTGTGAAGCCAAAACCGGCGGAACCAGTGGTGAAAAAAGAACCAGTTCCTGTCCCTGAGCCGGTGTCAAAACAACCCGAACCGCAAAAAGACACAGCCATCACCGTTACAAAAGTGACAGAAGAAGTGCTGATGAAGGAAAAAACAAAAGTCAACGCGGACACGGTCAGCCAGACGAAAGAAGCTCAAACCAAAGAAGCTGTTGCAGTAAAAGTGGCGCAGCCGGAAAGAACCCTCTCGACTCAAAAAATAAACAAAGCTGCGGAACTCCTCACAGATACCTCTTATATCGCCATCTATGTGGATGAGTCCACTGCGCCGGGAGATACCATCAGGGTGAGTATACCATTTGCCGGAACGAGAGCAGCCATCTTTGACACCACCACAAGAAAAACAAGAGAACTGGAAGTGGTAAGGATTGATACGGGTGATCGCGAACCGCTCTACAGGACGGATCCGCCAAAACAGGACACCACCGCAACGATAAAAACCGAGCCGCTGTACCGGAATGATAAACCTGATGCAGACAGCGCTTCCGGGGCGAAAGAATCCCTCTTCAGGATTGACAGTGCAAAAACGATCAGATCAGACAGCGCTGCCGCCAAACCTGTCGCCGCAAAAGTAAACTGCCTTTCAGTAGCTACAGAAAATGAAATCGACAAGCTGCGCATAAAGATGATGGCCGAGACCGGCAACGACAAAAAGATCGAAGCAGCGAAGAAAGTGTTGAAAGAACATTGCGTTACGACAAAGCATGTAAGATCGCTCAGCGAACTTTTCAACAGCAACGAAGGCCGGTTGAAATGGTTTGAGACCACCCTTTCCCATACATCTGACCCGGCTTCATTCTCCAGCCTTGAGTGGCTGCTGACAGACGAATCTTCACGTGTTCGCTTTCGCAACCTGCTGCTCAAATAAGCTTCTCTTTATCTTAGCATCATGCCAATACAGCGATATTTTCTTGAACTGATGTATATGGGTACCGCATACTGCGGGTTCCAGGTGCAGGAAAATGCATCAACCGTCCAGGCAGAGGTTGAAAAGGCATTCACGATTCTTCAGCGGGATAAAGTGGAAATGACGGGTTCTTCGCGTACAGACGCACACGTG
>JACMLD010000008.1 GCA_014379785.1 Chitinophagaceae bacterium | reverse complement strand
TTCAACGGTTTTCAAGACCGCCGCATTCGACCGCTCTGCCATCTCTCCGGCGCGAAAATATGGCGGGAATATTACTTAACAAAAAGTTTTTAACCCTTTGTAAATTAGAAACTTGAACTTACCATCATGCCTACGGAATACTTACTATATATCCTTTTTGCACTCGTCGCCGGATTCGCCCTCGGATGGGTCTTCAAACGCCCAGCTATACCCGATAACAGCGCAAAAGACCAACAGCTGCAACAACTGACTACACAACTAGCACTGACAGAGAAAGAAATAAACTACCTGGAAAGGGAAAAATCCCAGATACAGGACGAGTTATCAGGAAAATCAAAAGAACTGGCAGCGACACTCACTCAACTCCACCAAACCGAGAACGAAACCCATTCGCTCAAAACACAAATCAGCTTCAAAGACCAACAACTTTCCACCCAGACAAAACAATTGTCTGAAATAGGGCTCCAGTTCACCAAAGAATTCCAAATCCTCGCCCAGCAGATTCTCGAAGAAAAAACCAACACATTCAACAAACACCAGGAAAAAAGTCTCGCAGACATACTCAACCCCCTCAAAGAAAATATCCATCACTTCAAGACAGAATTTGAATCGAAATACAAAACCGAATCAGACGAACGCATCTCGCTGCGCGAACAGATCAAATACATGATGGAGCTGAACAATACACTTTCCACCCAGGCCAATAACCTCACCAATGCCTTACGCGGACAAGTAAAGCAACAAGGCAACTGGGGAGAAATGATCCTCGAAAGCATCCTCGAACACGCCGACCTGCAAAAAGACATTCACTACTTTGTGCAATCAAAAACAGAAGGAGAGGAGGGACAAACACTGCTTCCAGACATTATTGTACGATATCCAGATAGCCGCAGCATTGTCATAGATTCAAAAGTATCGCTGCTCAACTATGAACAATATTCAAGCGCAACTACGTCCGCCGAACAGGAACTTGCACTGAAATCGTTGCTTCTGTCCGTTACCAGACATATCGATGGACTCAGCGGAAAAAAATACCAGGATGCGGTGGGTGCTCTTGACTTTGTTATGCTATTCATACCGGTTGAAGGCGCTTACATTACCATCATGCAATCGGATCGCAGCCTTTGGCAATACGCCTACCGAAAAAAAGTGCTGCTGATCAGTCCAACCAACCTCATCGCTGCCATGAAACTCGTATATGATCTCTGGAAACGCGAAGGCATTAACCAGAATGCAAAGGAAATCGGCGAACGCGCTTCACGCATTTACGACAAGCTCGCTGCTTTCGTAGAAGAGTTCGATAAAATTGGCAACCAGCTTACTAAAGCAACTGCGAGTTATACGGATGCAAGAAAAAAACTGACTGATGGTAATGGAAACCTCATCAGCCTCGCTAAACAGATAAAAGACAAGGCCCATCATTCGAAACCAAAAAGAGAATTGCCGCCAGACCTTCTTGAGCAGGCCCGAAGTGCAGAGCAAACGGAGAATGAAGATTCGGAAGATTGACGGCACTCACCCGACTCCGGCCGGTGGGGGATGCCTCGGCTGCGCTCGGCATGACGGCACCGAACGAATCAACGATCAACCAGTCAACGAATCAACTACCCCGCTGGCACAATTTTTAAACTGTCTGCCATATGGCAGAAAAAGTTTCGCTCAAAGGCATTTGGGAAGTGATCAAGGACGCTTTCAAAGGGTTTTCGGAAGACAAAGTGCCAAAACTCAGCGGGTCGCTGGCATATTATACCGTTTTTTCAATGGGACCATTACTCGTGATGGTCATTTCGCTGTGCTCCCTTATCCTGGGGCGTGAAGCGATTGAAGGGAAAATATTCGGCACACTTCGTGGCTTCGTCGGCGCCGACACTGCCGCGCAACTTCAGGAAATTATAAAGAACGCGGCAATCGGTGGGGGTTCGGCCATGGCAGCCACCATCGGGGGTATCACATTGCTGATCGGCGCCACCACCGTTTTTGGAGAAATACAGGATTCGATCAATACAATCTGGGGATTGAAACCCAAACCAAAAAGAGGCTGGCTGAAAATGCTGCAGAACAGATTTCTGTCTTTTTCGGTGATCGTTGGATTGGGATTTTTGCTGCTGGTTTCCCTCGCTGTGACCGGAATAGTTGAAATACTCAACAACGCATTAAGAAACAAATTTCCTGACGTAGCCGTCGTAGTTTTTTATATCATCAATCTTGTCCTCAACATTGGTATCAGCACGCTCATATTTGCCACTATTTTCAGAGTGCTTCCAGATGCAAGGATCAAGTGGAAGGATGTAATGGTGGGAGCCGGCATCACTGCACTGCTGTTCCTCCTTGGCAAGTTTGCCATCTCATTTTATATTTCCAAAACCAGTGTAGGCAGCACATATGGTACTGCAGGATCACTGGTGGTCGTACTTGTCTGGGTGTATTATTCCTCTATCATATTATATCTTGGCGCTGAACTTACAAAGGCGATTGCTGTAAAATACGGTTCGAAAATTCATCCAAATGATTATGCCGTGACCTACAAACAGGTAGAGGTGGAGACGGGCAGTAAGACAGTGCAGGAAAAGGAAAAAACGCATGTGGAGACAGAGACGAAGCAGAAGAAATAATTAAGGTGCAGTCACCCTGAGTGTAGCGAAGCGGAACCGAAGGGTCCCCAACCGCTGTCAGTGTGACTACCGGCTGGGGATGCCTCGGCTTCGCTCGGCATGACGGCTCTCTAATAATAATCATA
>JACMLD010000390.1 GCA_014379785.1 Chitinophagaceae bacterium | reverse complement strand
CGATATAGAAGTACTGCCACGCAATTTCCAGGGAGCTGACGTCGGCCAGCGCATGCAGGCCAATCCCGCGCTCAATCCATACACCGGTGGTCTGCCCGACAGTGTGCAGCAGCAACTCGCAAGCGACTACGCTTCACTTTTCAAGCTATTTTTAAAACACAAAGACAAAGTGGACAGAGTGACTTTCTGGGGTGTCAACGATGGACAAAGCTGGCTCAACAACTGGCCAGTCAATGGCAGAACAAATTACCCGTTGCTTTTCGACCGACAGTTCAATCCAAAACCTGCATTTTTCAAAGTGATCGAAACAAAAACAAATAAATGATTAACAGCAATTCTCAAAAACTGTCGGTGCTCGAAAAGATTGGCTATAGTCTCGGAGACCTGGCCGCTAACCTGATCTTCCAGACACTGATGGCTTTCCTGGCTTTTTTTTATACTGATATCTACCAGATACCCCCCGCAAAAGCAAGTCTCGTTATGCTTGCCGGCGGTTTTGTAGGCGCATTCTTTAACCTCATCATGGGCGCCATCGCTGACCGCACAAATACCAGATGGGGAAAGTTTCGTCCGTGGGTCCTTTGGACGGCCATACCATTTGGCGTAATCGCCTTGCTCGCGTTTTCTACTCCGGATTTTAATGAAAGCGGAAAAGTAATCTATGCCTTTATTACTTATATGCTGCTGGTGATCATCTATTCAGCCAATAACCTTCCCTACTCTGCACTCAGCGGTGTGATGACAGGCGATATGAAAGAAAGAAACAGTTTGTCTTCTTATCGGTTTGTCGCGGTTATGGTGGCACAATTCATCATCCAGGTTTTGCTTCTCCCCCTGGCCATTTCGATTGGACATGGCGACAAAGCAGCGGGCTTCGAAAAGGTGATGCTTGTATTTGCTATTACCGGTGTGATTTGTTTTCTTATCACCTTTCTCACAACAAGAGAAAGAATCGTTCCGCCGAAAGAACAAAAAACTCCGCTGAAACAGGATCTCGCAGATCTGATAAAAAACAAGCCCTGGCTGATCATGCTGGCACTGACCATTCTTGTCTTCATCACGCTCGCATTGAAAGGTGGAATGAATATCTACTTCTTCAAATATTACTTGTCCGAAGCGAGTCAGATCGCATTTCTCGACAGCATTGGCTTCAACAATATGCTTGCATCGCTGAGCAGTCGTTTTGGTGATGAGGCATTTGCAGAATTCCGTAAACCAGGCAGCGCACCTTATGCCACTGCAAGTATTGCCAGTGCTGCCAGCACCATTGCAATGATTCTCGGGATCTTTTTATCAAAACCTCTGGCCGACAGATTCGGAAAACGAAATGTTTTCGGCATCTTCCTCACTGTTTCGGCCCTATGCCTGATAATGATCAATTTTATGTCAGATACTGCGGTTTCGGGCGTGTTCTGGTTGCAAACATTGCATGGCTTTATCTATGGCATCACGATTCCACTGCTCTGGGCCATGATCGCAGACGTAGCCGATTACAGCGAATGGAAAAACAAAAGACGCGCAACGGCCATCATTTTTTCTGCGATGATCTTTGGACTGAAAGTGGGACTGAGCCTTGGAGGTGCGATCTCAACCGGGTTGCTGAGTATTTTCGGGTACGATGCAAATGCAGTGCAGCAAACAACCAGTGCCGTCAATGGAATAAAACTGCTGATCAGTGTGATACCTGGTATCATATTCATTGCCGGGGCAGGCTTGCTCTTTGGTTATTCGATCGACAAAAAAATGGAAGTGGCGGTAGAAGCTGAACTCAAAGCAAGACGCGCCTAATTTTTTCGCTAAATAATAATTTTATATGCCGGAAGATCCGATTGACAGTATTGACTTCGACGACCTCAATAAAAGGGCGATCTCTCAGCCACTGGTTACACATATATATACTGCGGACCCGTCTGCACATGTGTTTGACGGTAAAATTTATATTTATCCATCTCATGACATTGACGCCGGAATTCCTTTCGATGACCTCGGGAGTCATTTCGCCATGGAGGATTACCATATTCTTTCACTTGACAGCCCGGACGCTGAAGCCGTAGACAATGGAGTGGCTTTGCATGTAAATGATGTGCCATGGGCCGCCCGGCAGATGTGGGCGCCGGATGCAGCATACAAAAACGGAAAATATTATCTCTACTTTCCGGCAAAAAAATCAGATGATATATTTCAGATTGGTGTTGCCATTGGGGACAATCCCGCGGGACCTTTTACAGCCGAGCCGTATGCAATTGAAAATAGTTACTCCATAGACCCTGCTGTCTTCCTTGATGATAACGCCAACGCATACATGTATTTTGGTGGATTGTGGGGCGGACAATTGCAATCCTACCGCCATAATCAATACGACAAAAAACACCAAGAGCCCGCTGCGGATGAGCCCGCGCTGGGACCGCGTATTGCCCGGCTAACAGATGATATGCTTCAGTTCGCCGAAGACGTCCGCGAAATCATCATACAAGACGAAAAGGGAAATCCCCTACTTGCCGGTGACAACGACAGAAGATTTTTTGAGGCAAGTTGGATTCATAAATACAACGCACGATACTATTTCTCCTATTCCACCGGAGACACACACTTCCTTTGCTATGCCATCGGAGACAATCCCTACGGACCCTTCACATACACAGGCAGAATACTCAATCCCGTAGTAGGCTGGACATCGCACCATTCCATCTGCGAATTCAAAGGAAAATGGTTTTTGTTCTACCACGATTCCAGTCTCTCGCGTGGAGTAACACATCTCAGATCTGTAAAGATGACCGAACTTACCCATGATAAAAATGGATTGATAAAACCTATCGACCCGTATATTGATACCATTACTCAACAAATCACGGTGCAATAAATGATTCTGAAAACATTTTTTCTTTCGGCTATGCTTATGGGTTATACCGCCTGCATTTCTGCACAAGTCCGCCTGCCGCGATTGATACGCGACAGCATGATTCTGCAAAGAGATGAAAAAGTGAAACTATGGGGATGGGCATCTCCCAATGAGCGAATCGAAATCCGTTTCAATGGAAAAAGTATCAGGACAAAGGCTGATGGCAAGGGAAACTGGAGCACCCTTCTGCCTCCGACAAAAGCCGGTGGGCCCTATACAATCGATATCAAGGGCACGAACAAAATCAGCTTGCGAGAGATTCTTTTTGGTGATGTATGGCTCTTCAGCGGTCAGTCTAATATGGTGCACCAACTGAACATTCATGACGTTATTTATGAAAAAGACATTGCTGAGGCAGACAACCCACAGATAAGACAGTTCTGGATTCCTACCCTCACGAACCTTGACGGCGAAGACGCTGATTTGCCCACGGGGTTCTGGAAGCCGGCAGTAGGTGAAGATGTCAGGCCCTTCTCTGCTGTTGCTTATTTTTTTGCAAAAAAGATTTTTGACAGATATAAGGTACCGGTTGGCATTATCAATTCAAGTGTGGGCGGTGTGCCTGTTGAGGCATGGATCAGCGAATCGGGTCTGAAAGAATTTCCAGTACTAACAGAGACGATCATAAAAAACAAGGATACTGCTTATGTCAACAGTTTCACCCGGAGACGAGTTCCGGTGGCGCCAAGGCCAGAAGTTTCGGTGGACAAGGGTTTGGCAGGTGAAAAAAAGTGGTCGGACGCGGATTTTGTTGCCAAAGGCTGGCGAAATATAAATATCCCTGGTTATTGGGAAGACCAGGGGATCAAGGACCTCAATGGCGTGGTGTGGTATCATCGCGAAATTGATATCCCCGCCTCTATGGTTGGCAAGGCTGCGAGAGTTTTTCTTGGCAGAGCCGTGGATACGGATGAATTATACATCAATGGAAAATTGGTTGGCAATACAACCTATCAGTATCCTCAACGGAGGTATCGGATAGCAGCAGATGTGTTGAAAGCAGGAAAAAATATTTTCGTCATTCGTGTTACCAATACAAATGGCAAGGGAGGATTTGTACCTGATAAACCATATTGTATTTTTTCCGGAACCGATACAGTTGATTTGAAAGGTACCTGGCAGTATAAGGTAGGTGCGGTATTTCCTCCTTTTTCAGGAGGTGGATTTGTAGGTAGAATCAATGCACAGGCTCAACCAGCGGCTGTGTACAATGCCATGATAGCGCCCATTGTGAATTTCAAAGTAAAAGGGTTTTGCTGGTACCAGGGCGAAGCAAATACCGGACAGGCAAATCTATATGCAAAATACATGGAAGCGCTGATTGTTGACTGGCGCAATAAATGGGGACAGGGAAATTTACCTTTCCTCTTTGTGCAGTTGCCTGGCTTTATGGATTATAATTACTTGCCTTCTGAAAGTAACTGGGCAATGCTGAGAGAATCGCAATTGAAATCGCTGTCGGTTGAAAACACCGCTATGGCTGTTGCCATTGATCTGGGTGAATGGAACGATGTACATCCGGACAATAAAAAAGATGTAGGTGAAAGGCTGGCTCTGGCGGCACTGAAGCTTTCGTACAAAGAAGACATTGTGTATTCCGGTCCGCTCTATGAATCATTTTTGATTGAAGGCGACAAGATCAGCATTCGTTTTAGTCATACTGGTGGGGGTTTGATTACAAATGATGGCGAGATGCCTTCTTCGGTGTCGATAGCCGGAGCGGATAAAAAATTCGTATGGGCTAAAGCGAAGATTGAAGGCAATAAATTAATTGTCTGGAATGAGCAGGTGCCTGAGCCAAAATTTGTCAGGTATGCCTGGGCCGATAATCCTGTTGACCCTAATTTGTATAATAAGGAAGGGCTGCCGGCATCGCCGTTCAGGACGGATTTTAGTCAGCCCCGATGCACCAAATTTTCAGTTTTTCATTCCCTGGGCAAACCGCGAATTGAAATATAGAGAGTGAACCGCTGAT